>JAOZMC010000040.1 GCA_029934475.1 Arcobacteraceae bacterium | reverse complement strand
ATCGTGTTTTAGATTACCTCAAAAACTCAATACTCATAGAGTTTGGGGCTATAAGATATCTTATAGAAAGTTTTGGCTTGTCCGCTGCTATTGTCTCTCTTTTGATATCTCTTCTACGATACGGATCAACAGTTTGGCTGAAGCTTTGGCACTGGTTGACAGAAATTTATCAAAGTCAAACCCAGCATCCATATCCGCTGTATCGCTGATAGATCGTAGCACGAGAAGTGGCACACCCATACTATGGCAAACCACAGCAACACTACCACCCTCCATCTCTATAGCATCTGCTTTGAAATTTTCTTTTATAAACTCTTTTCTTTTGTCGTTTGCAATAAATTGATCACCAGTGGCTACTGTGACCTTTTTTAAAGTTATATTGTTTACTTTTGCTACAGTTGTAGCTATATCTATGAGGCTTTTGTCTAGGTCTATAAACTTGCTACCCTCCGGCACAAATCCCACATCGTGACCAAAGGCAGTGATATCGAGGTCGTGTTGAGCGGTTTTGGTAGCTACTGTTATATCGCCTATCTGTAGCGATGGAGATATAGCCCCTGCCACACCACTAAACAGCACCATATCACAACGAAACTTCTCTATAAGTATAGTAGTAGTCAGTGCCGAAAATACTTTGCCTATCTTGCTATATGCTATGACTATATCTGTGCCGTTGTGCGATGTTTCATAATATGTGTTTGAAGCATATTTTGTAGTCTTGATATCTTTGAAAAATTTTAAAAGCGGAGCTATCTCTTCGCTCATAGCTCCCAGCAAGGCTATCTTCATATTATACTTGCTCTGCTATAGAGTTAAGTGAGTTTATATCTTGTATGTTTAAAGTTATTATCTCTTTTGATAACTTTTTGTTGATACCTTTTAGCACTACCCCATGCCCTAACTCTATAAAAGTATCTATATCAGACATATTGTTTAGGATAGATTGTTTGTATAGCACAGGCGATACAAGTTGGCTAGAGAGCAGCTCTATAGCATCTTTTTTGTTGTTGTATGGTTTGGCAGTGACATTTGATATCACAGGGTATTTAAAATCATCGGTGATATATTTTTCCAGATATGGTTTAAGCTTACTCACAGCAGGTTCCAACAAAGGACAATGACTAGCCACACTCATATCTAGCACTATGGCACGCTTAGCTCCACTATCTATGTAGCTTTTTGACAACTGCTCCAAGTCGCTTTTTCGTCCTGCTACAACTAGTTGTCCGTCCATATTGTAGTTTGCTGGCCATATCTGTTTGCCGTTTGCTCTTTGGGTTTGACACATAGTTTCTATAGTTTCATCATCAAGTCCCAATATAGCCATCATACCAGCACCTATACCGTGGCATGCTTCGCTCATAAACTCGCCTCTTTTGTGCACTAGCTCAACTGCATCGAGATAGCTCATAGCTCCAGAAGCTACAACAGCACTAAACTCACCTAGCGAGTGTCCTAGCACAAATTTTGGATTAAGTTCTACTTTGTGCTTGAGTAGTTCAAAGGCTATACAGCTCACCAGTAGTATAGCAGGTTGAGTGTATTTAGTGTCACCTAGATTGTCATTTTCTTCAAACAACAACTTAGCAAAATCGATATTTATTCTATCGCTTGCATCTGTTATCATCTGTTTGGCTATATCACTATTTTCGAAAAAATCCTTGCCCATGCCTATCTTTTGACTTCCTTGTCCGGGAAATATCAGTGCTGTGTCGCCGGTGGTCATGAGTTACAGCATTCGCCAGATTCTTGGTTGTGTTCGTGCTTATGCTCTTTCTCTTCGCAGCCACCACCGCCACTACCACAGCCACATCCTCCACCACTACCACCTACAGTAGCACTGTTTATCTCGTCTGCTGTAGCATCTCGGACTGACAATATACTCACAGAAAACATCAAAGTCTTTCCAGCCATAGGGTGGTTAAAATCCACTACAACTTCACCTTCATTTATCTTTTGGACTACTACTTGAGTGGTTTGACCTTGTTCGCCAGTGCCGTATAGAGCCATACCCTCTGTCAGCTCTATATCTGCAAATTGTTCTTTGGGTACACTTTGGACAGCTTTGTCATCGTATAGTCCATATCCATCTTTTGGTGCTATCTCTATATCGATTTTTTCATCTTTTGACATGCCTATAAGTCCATCGTCAAGACCTTTTATGATATGACCTTTTCCTGCTATATATTCTAGTGGTTCTTTGTTTTTGTTTGTGTCTAGTAGTTCTTTGGTTGTGGCATCAAAAAGCTCATACTCTATACCTACTACTTTGTTTACCGCTATTTTCATCTATTCTCCTATATTTTTTTTGGCTATTTTTGCTTCTTTTGTGTTTGGGTATATCTCTATGAGCGAACTATAAAAGTTTGCTGCATTGTCTAGGTCGTTTATCTTTTCAAACGATACAGCACTATACAAAAGTAGCTTTGGCATCCACCAGCCTTTGTCGTGCATGGTTGCACTTTTTTTGAAATACGACAAAGCTTTTGAGTATTTTTTCCGTACAAACCACATATGCCCTAGATGATAGGTTGATTCTGACGGTTTGTATTTTATGTCTACAAGATTTTCAAATATTGGTATAGCTTTTGTGTAGTATTCCTTTTTATAAAGCCTTTTTGCTTCTTTAAATTGTTGGACTTTAGTTTTTGCGAGTGCTTTTTTATCTATTTTTGTTTTTTCTTCAAGAAGTTTTTTATCTTTATTTTTCTCTTTGCCTAGAGTTGTTTTTTCTGTTTTTCTGTTTTTTGTTGATTTGTTGTTTTTTTTGTCCATTTTTTTAGTATTTTTTTTGATTGGTTTTTTGTCTTTTGTTTTTGCTTGGTTCGTTTGATTTTCACTCATAGCTTTGAGTTGCGACAGTATCTCAGCTTGGTCTGTCTGTATTTTAGCTTGCTCATCCAAAATCTTTTGAAGCACATTTTTGATATTTTCAATAGAACTTTGATTTTCTTGAATCAATAAGCTGTTTTTTGATTTGTGATTTTTTTCGTTTGGGTCGTTTAGGCGATTGCTATTGTCTTCTATGACAGAACTGATCCCTTCTATACTATCTTTGAGTTTGTTTATATCATTTTTGATATAATTCATATCTATTATGAGACTCTCAGTGGCATTTTTATTTTTAACAACCTGTTTTTGGGTGCTATTTAACCCATATGGTTTTGGCGAATTTATATCGCCAGCACCAAATACCGATGATTGTTTGGCAGCAAAGCTGCAAACAACCAACGACAATAAAATTAATATATTTCTAATCACGATGATTATTTAATCTTAATCTCAACTCTTCTGTTTTTTGCAAAACACTCTTCTGTCTGATCTTCACAAACAGGATTTAATTCACCCAAGCTTATAGGAGCTTCTATCTTAGATGCTTCTACACCCTCTGCTATAAGTGCATCTTGAACACTTTTTGCTCTTTTTAGACCGAGAGCTTGATTGTATTCATCTGAACCTCTCTCATCTGCATTACCTTCTAGAACTATGCTAGGAGCTTTGTTTATCAATAAAACAGCAGCCTTTAGCTTCTGCTTCATCTCATCTGTGACACTATAGCTATCATACTCAAAGTAGAATTTGTTTGCATCTTCAACCGCATTTGTCACAGCTTCTTCTGTGCTTGAATCCACAGTCTCATCAGAAACATTTGAATCATCTGTAACCTCTGCATTTTTCTGTGCACAACCTGTGAACACCAACAACATCATTAAAAATGATACTAAACTTAATTTTTTCATATTTTTCCCTTTTTCTTTTTCTGAAACCCTCCAAATCAGATAAAATCCAATTTGGAGGGTTTCATACTACGCCTACTATATAATAAGTAGGTGCTATCTATACAACAGCTCTACTGAGCTCTTGTTTCCACTCTTCTATTTTGTTGCCAACATGATTCTGACTTGGTGTTACAAGTAGGATTACTCTCACCGAAACTTACCACAGATATCTTAGAACCATTTGCACCACTTGCTATCATAGCATTTTTGACGCTATTTGCTCTTTTTAGACCAAGAGCATAATTGTATTCATCTGTTCCCCATTCGTCACAGTTACCTTCAAGTTTGATACTTCCAGCATTTTTTGTAGCAGTGACATTGTTTGAGACTTTGCTTTGCATAGATGCAGAGACAAAGAAATTGTCAAATGCAAAGTAGATGTTTTCTACTGGCCCGCCAGCATTGTCAGTCTCAGCTACTTCAGCTTCCTCATCGTCGCCCTCTTCGCCCTCTTCATCATCTTCTGCCATCTCATCCTCATCCATCGCATCCTCTTCTTCACCAACTTCTTCGTCAACTATTTCATCATCTGGATCAACTTGTTCTTCCTTTGAACCACAACCTGAAAACGCCAACAACAACACCAAAAACAAATAAAAACTTATCTTTTTAATCATATCTTTTCCTTTCTTTTTTAAAGATTTCGTATTATATCATAATTTTGCTTAAACTAAACCCAAAAAACACGATATTTTGGAAATTTACCAATCTATTGACTGTAACTTGCCACTTTTTAGCGGAAAAGTATAGCTTTTGTTGTAGTTGAGTCTTGATATACCTACATAACTTTTGCCTCTGATTTTTTTGATAAATAACAATGTTTCACCATCTATTGAGAATCTTGGAAATTGATTTACCCCTTTTGTTGTCAGTCTGCTTATAAAACTATTTGTCGTAGATATAAGGTATATGTTAAATGTATAGCTACCAAAATTGTTTGTTGATTCTTTGCTGCTGTATGCTATGTAGTTTTTAAATGTCGTAACCGCACTGTTGTTTTTGCTATGAAACACAAGTCGTTTGACACCTTTGCCTCCAATTCTTTTTGAAAATATATTTGGGTGTCTTAGCCTATTTGATACAAATACGACCTCTTTGTCATTGTTTACGAAGCCAGCACCTACATCTATACCGCTATAGTATGTAATTCTTTTTCGTTTTTTTGTCTTGACATCATACACATATATATCTGGCTGACCATTTGGAGCCATGGTCAGTGCTAGTTTGTTGCCATCACTACTGACATCAGAACATACTAGCATACCCTCACTGCTAACTACTTTGGTATTTTGTCCAGTATATATATTTTTTTTCATCAAAACTAGCTTGCTATTGAAAAATTTTGTATAATAAAAACTGCTTTGATATTTGTTTGCCCATTTTGGAAATATATTTAATCCACCTGACACAATAGTCTTTTGATATGTCAAAGTATAGTCCGATATCACTATGGAGGCATTTTTTGCCTTGTTGTATTTGGCAAATATTATATATCTATCCATCCAGTCTATGGGAGGTGCATTGTATAGCTTGTTTATAAGTATAGCTATCTTGTGTGCTAAAAATGGATATTTTGCTTTGTTTTTGATCTTGAAGCTGTTTGATGCTACAAGCTCTTGGGCATTTGTGTCGTATAGTCTCATCTTGATAGATATTCCATTTTCGCTGTTTTTAAATATGTTCAAGTTGAGATATAGCTGGATATTCTTTTTTTCCAAAGTAGCAAAGTTTGGAGTATTTTCAAATCCTACTTTGTAGTTTATCTCTTTGTTTAAAAAATGACTACTGACTAGCAGGTCTCTTTTGATCATTTTTTTGATCTGTTTTGATATCTTGGAAGCATCCTTAGATATCGTGTTTATATACACATTTGGTATACTTTTCTTTTTTTTGACTATCTCCATAGATACATCTTTTGCAAAGATTGCCACCGCTATCACTGTTAGTGAAAATAATATTTTTTTCATTTTGTTCCTTTTTTTACTTTTAAACAAATAAAATTTCTGTTTTATTTGTTTAAAAGTAGTTAATTTTGTGTTTTGAATGTCACCAATATAGTAACATCGTTGCCCTCATCGCTGATAGGGAATGGCTGAGACAATTGCGAATCCAAAAACCTCATAAGTTGATTGTCAAAATCCACATTTTCTGAATATTTTTTGAACCTATACGAAAACTCACCATCTTTTGATATGTATACCACTATTTGAGCTGTGTATTCTTGAGTTATTTCATAAGGTCTCCATCTGTCGTTTAATATAGAAAAAATCTGCGAATAATACTCATCGGTAGAACCGCTGTTTTGTACATTTAAGCTAGGTTGCTTTTTTTTGTTGTCGCTTATACTATTTGACACTTTTTGTTTCTTTTCTGTTTTTTCATTTTTCTCTATTTTTGACTTTAGTCTGCTGGCTACTTCGCTTTTTACCTTGTTTGTGATAGTTTCTTTTGTTGTCTTGATAGCTTTTGTCTTGACCTTGCTAAACAATGACTTCACACTAGAGGTCTGCTTGTTTGTCTTGGAGGCAGAGTTTTTTTTCGTCTTTAGCTCCTTTATCTTGAGAGATTTGTTGCTTTTGGGCTTCGCTGCTTCCTTTGTGGTTGCTTTTGTTTTGATGGCGGATAGCTCCAGCTCTATGACCGTGATATGCTTGCCTGCTTTTATAACCAATGTATCATTGTCTAAAATATACTTACTAAGAGCAAAAAGAAAAACAAAATACAACGATACCGACAAAGCAAATGAAAATTGCTTCAACAAGATATTATTCATCTGTGATCAAAGAAACTTTCAAAAATCCAATCTGCTTGACAGTCTTGAGAACTTGCATCACAGAATCATATTTCAAGTTTTTGTCTGCTCTTATGTGTATTGGAGTATCTCTCTTTTTGTCTTTGGCAAATAACACAAAGCTATCTGGAAAGTTTTTCAAGGCTATCTTTTCTCTATTTAATGTCACCTCATCATCTTTGACCATGACTATGTCTATCTTTTTTGTGATAGCTAGTTTGGTTGATTTGCTTCCTTGAGGCAAGTTTATACTCTCTTCATATTCTATGACAGGAGCAGTCACCATCATGATAGCTAGCAACACGAGCATGACATCGACCAGTGGCGTGATATTTAGGTCTGGTTTTTGCTCGAAGTCTAACATATTAGCTTTTTAACAGTAGTATCTCAGACTGTGATTGTAGGTATGTATTTATAATATATAGCTTTCGGACAATCAACTGATGAAAAGTATATGCAAATATAGCTACAAATATACCAGCCGCCGTAGCTACTAGAGCTTCGCTGATAGCTGGAGCTATGACACTGAAGCCTACTTTGGTCTGTGTGGCAAAAGTAGCAAATGAATCCAATATACCGACAACAGTGCCAAACAATCCTATAAACGGAGCTGTAGATGATATGATAGACAGCCAAGTAATGCCACTGCTTAACTCTCGTATAAGCGAAGTTTCACATGCTTTCAACAACTCTTTGGATACTCCAGAGTTTCCTATACATCGTTTGAGTTTTGACATCACACCAGATAAGTCTCCACCAGATGCAAGGTATGTGAGAGATTTTTTTTCTACTCGTAAAACACTGCCTAGTGTGAGATATTTATATATAAATATGTAAAATACCAATATCAAATAAAACGATAAAACCAACAACACTATAGTAGCGATGTTGCCACTATTTAAAACATAATCTAAAATAACTTTCATATACTAGCCAAACGATGATATTTTTGATTCTATAGATGCTATAGATAGATTTGAATTTTGGACACTATTTACTAGCTCTTTTGCTTTTTCTAAGTTAGCTCCTGTCGTGGTATCACCGCCACTTAAACTAACTGCACTATCTACTAGCAACGACACACTTCGCTCGTCTACACTGGCATATCCCCAGTTTATAGCTACTGCTTCTGTGGTCTTGTCTGTTTTTTCTATGACAATGACACCTACAGTCAGCGAACTGACTAGAGATGCATGTCGTGGTAGCACTCCAAACTCACCTTCCTTGCCTGGAAGTGTGAGCGATGCTACATCTTCGTCAAATATCTCACCAGATGGGGTGACTATAGACAATCGTAATGACTCCATATATTATCCTTGTTTTGCTTTTATGCTTTGTCGTTTTTTGATTTCTCAATAGCTTCATCTATATTGCCGACCATATAAAAGGCACTTTCACTCATATCATCGTGTTTGCCATCCAATATACCCTTAAATCCAGCTATAGTGTCTTTGAGTTCTACATATTTACCTGGACTTCCTGTAAATACTTCTGCTACAAAAAATGGTTGAGACAAAAATTTCTCTACTTTTCTAGCTCGAGAGACTATCTGTTTATCTGCTTCACTTAGCTCGTCCATACCAAGTATAGCTATGATATCTTGCAGATCTTTATATTTTTGTAATATCGCTTGCACTCCTCTAGCTACATCATAATGCTCATCGCCCAATATATCGGCACTGAGTATTCTACTAGTAGAGTCTAGTGGATCGACAGCAGGATATATACCTTTTTCTGCTATTTTTCTGTTTAGAACTGTGGTAGCATCTAAGTGTGCAAACACAGAAGCAGGAGCAGGGTCTGTCAAGTCATCTGCTGGTACATATACCGCTTGAACCGATGTGATAGAACCCTTTTTTGTAGTGGTAATCCTCTCTTGCAAAGCTCCCATCTCTCTAGCTAGTGTAGGCTGATAACCCACAGCTGACGGTATTCGCCCAAGCAAAGCTGACATCTCCGAGCCACTTTGAGCAAATCTAAATATATTGTCTACAAACATCAAGACATCTAGACCTTTTTCGTCTCTAAAATACTCTGCCATAGTAAGACCAGTCAGTGCTATACGGTTTCTAGCTCCCGGAGGTTCGCTCATCTGACCATAACACAAAGCAACTTTGTCTAGGACATTTGAGTCTTTCATCTCGTAGTATAGGTCATTGCCTTCTCTTGTCCTCTCACCGACACCAGCAAACACGCTGTATCCATCGTGTTTAAATGCTACATTGTGTATAAGCTCCATGATGATGACAGTTTTGCCGACTCCAGCCCCACCAAATAGTCCTACCTTTCCACCTTTTGCATATGGGGCTAGTAAGTCAACTACCTTGATACCTGTCTCAAACATATCTGTAGAAGTTGACTGTTCTTCAAATGTAGGAGGGTCTCTGTGTATAGACCATCTTTCGACATCTTTGCTGACCGCTGGTCCATCATCGACTGGCTCGCCTATGACATTAAATATCCTACCTAGCACCGCTTCGCCTACTGGCACTTTGATAGGTTCTCCTGTAGCTAAACAAATGGCACCTCTCTTGACACCTTCGGTCATATCCATAGATATGGTTCGAACTTTGCTATCGCCTATATGGGCTGCAACTTCTAGCACCAATCTTTCTTTTGTGCCTTGGACCTCTATGGCTTCGTTGATGGCTGGTAGATAGTCATCGAACTGGACATCAACTACTGGTCCCATTATTTGTATTATTTTTCCGCTTTTCACTTATACTCCTTGTTATTTTTGTGCTTCTACACCAGAGATTATCTCTATAAGCTCGGTGGTTATCGCTGCTTGTCTTGCTTTGTTGAACTCAACTGTCAAGTCATTTACTCTGTCTGTGGCATTGTTTGTGGCATTTTCCATAGCTTGCATCCTAGCACTATGCTCTGCCGCAAGAGAATCTATGAGAGAATAATAGAACAAAAACTCTATGTATTTTCCTATCAACTCATCTAAAACCTCTTTGTCGTCATCTGGCTCTATATCCAACATAGATTCGCTACCTGTTGTCATAGCTTGATCTATATTTATAGGCAACAGCTCTGCTGTTTTGAGCTCTTGAGACAACATATTGAGAAATCCATTGTGAACTATCACGACCTTGTCGCATGTTCCGTTTTGAAAATCATCAAACACGGTCTTGATAAACTTGACCGCTTTTTCATAAGTAGGATTGGCACTTAGTCCTATCTCTTGTTGTAGTAGCTCCACTCCTGCAAACTTGAAAAAGTCTATGCCTTTTCTGCCTATAGCACGAAGCCTCACCTTTGAGCCACTGTTTTGGTGTGTTTCTATAAGTTCTCTCACTTTTTTGATAGTGGTTATGTTGAATCCACCGCACAGTCCTTTGTCGGCAGTGACAAATACTATATCCACAACTTTTGGGCTGTTGTTTGCTACTAGGGCTTTGTTTTGGTTGTCATCATTTTGAGTCATAGCTATCTTGGTAGCTATTTGACTGAGCACTTGGGCTATCTTGTTTGCGTAGCTTTTTGATTGCAAAGATAATTTCTGTGCTTTTTTGAGTTTCGCAGACGACACTAGCTTCATAGCCTTTGTCGTCTTTTGTGTGTTTTTCACACTTTTGATCTGTCTTGATATATCTTTTAGGTTTGCCATATTTTGACCCTATTTTGCTTTAAACACAGACAAAAACTCTTTGATGGCTTTTTCTAGTTCATCTTTGATATCATCATCTATCTTTGCTTTTTTTGCTATATCTGTCAAGAGCGAACCATAGTTTTGTGCTATAAACTCATGGAACTCTCTCTCAAGTGCGACTATATCTCTAGCTTCTGTCTCGTCTAAAAATCCATTTACCCCGGCATACAATATAGTAACCTGCTTTTCTATAGCTAGTGGTTTGTTTACCCCTTGTTTGAGTAGCTCAACCATTCGCTGACCTCGTTCTAGTTGAGCTCTCGTAGAAGCATCTAAATCTGAAGCAAACTGAGCAAAAGCTTCAAGCTCTCTAAACTGTGCTAGGTCAAGCTTAAGTGTCCCTGCTACTTGTTTGGTGGCTTTGATCTGTGCCGCACCGCCGACTCTCGATACCGACAGCCCTACATTGATAGCTGGTCTTATACCTGAGTTAAACAGGTCAGTCTCTAGGAAAATCTGTCCGTCTGTGATAGATATAACATTTGTAGGTATATATGCCGCCACATCTCCTGCTTGTGTCTCTATGATAGGCAAAGCAGTGAGCGACCCACCACCTAAACTATCGTTGACTTTTGCTGCTCTCTCAAGTAGTCTCGAGTGTAGATAAAACACATCGCCCGGATATGCTTCTCGTCCTGGAGGTCGCCGTAGCAACAACGACATCTCTCTATATGCAACCGCATGTTTGCTCAAGTCATCGTATATAATAAGACAGTGCTGACCGTTGTCTCTGTAGTATTCACCCATAGTCACACCAGCATAAGGTGCCAAAAATTGCAATGCACTTGACTGGCTAGCTCCAGCATTTACTATAGTAGTATAGCTCATAGCCCCCGCATCTTCTAAGGCACCTACAATATTTGCTATGCTTGAGTCTTTTTGTCCTATAGCTACATATATACATTTGACATCTTGATCTTTTTGATTTATGATAGCATCTATAGCTACTGTAGTTTTGCCTGTTTGTCTGTCGCCAATGATCAACTCTCTTTGACCTCGTCCTATAGGCACAAGTGCATCTATAGCTTTGATACCAGTGATGAGAGGCTCATGCACTGACTTTCTAGCCATGATACCAAGTGCTTTTTCTTCTACAAATCTAGTCTGTGTGGTATCTATAGCACCTTTGCCATCTATAGGTTCGCCTAGAGCATTGACTACACGACCTAGTAGCTCGCTACCTATGGGCACCTCTAGAAGTTTGCCAAGTCTTTTGCAGTTGGTTCCCTCTTTGAGTCCTTCGCTAGAACCTAGCACGACTACCCCTACTGAGCGTTCTTCTAAGTTTTGTGCCAAGCCTTTAGCACCGTTTTCAAACTGGACAAGCTCTCCTGCCATGATATTGTTTAGCCCATATACTTGGGCTATGCCGTCTGCAAATGATATTATAGTCCCTGTCTCATCGACCTCTATATTTAACTCAAAATTATCAATCTTTTGTTTGATAATCGTGCTTATTTCATCTGCGTTGATTTTTTCACTCATCTTTTTATCTCCTTTTTATATTGATTGTAAAACATATGTTTTCAATCTGTTTTTTAAAACTTTTTTGCTCAAACCTATCTCTATATTC
This sequence comes from Arcobacteraceae bacterium, assembly GCA_029934475.1. GTDB lineage: Bacteria > Campylobacterota > Campylobacteria > Campylobacterales > Arcobacteraceae > B24-G6. Next base: position 4,195 of record JAOZMC010000040.1, on the reverse strand, counting down.
ATAGCATCTATCGTCACTTTCAGTCCATCGTATGTCGCTTTGTTTTGTTGTAAATTTAGCTTGATATTAAACTTTTTTGACAATGTTTTTTCTATACTTGCTATATCTTTTTTGTCCAATTTGTCGTCTGAATATATTTGTCCTATATATAGAGAGTTATTTTCATCTATCTGGTATCTAAGCTCTTTTGATATCACTGGTATCAAGTCTAGCCTACCATTTTGCCCTAGAAGTTTTATCAAGTTTGTGGTCTTTTGGTTTGGTTTGTTTAAAAAACTCAATATCAGCTCTGTTTTCTTGGTTTGTTTGATATTTGATGACAACAGATTCAAAAACTTTTGAGATGTATAAGCCTTGCCGACTATATCTAGCTCCTCTTTTATAGTATCTATATCTTTGTCTGCTATTATCGCTTTGACATATTTTTTTGCTATAGTTTCACTCATATTATGCTACCTTTTTGTTTATGATATTTACAATATCTTTGGCAGATATTTTTATATTTTGGCTAGCAAATATATCATCTATAAACTTATCTATGGTTTGGTTTTTTAACTTTTGTGTCTGTATAGTTATGTTTTCATCTGTCTTTTTGACTAGCTGTGCTATCTTTTCATCTGTAGTTTTTTGGATATGTTGCTTGATATTGTCTATGTTTGCTGTGGCTTCATCTACTATCTTGCCTGCTAACACTTTTGCTCTTTGTAACTCTTTGTTTGCATCGGTTATCCTCTTTTTGTTGGCAAGTTTTTGTCTTTCTATATCGGCAAACTCCTCCTGTATAGATGCTGTCCTACCAGTGAAATATGCCCTCGCTTTGTCTGCTAGTATATAATACATGATAGCTACAAATATCAAAAAGTTGACACTCCTTGGCAATATATCCGTCTGCACATCGCTAGCAAATAAAAACACTGGCAACACTAAACATATATAAAATAACTTTTTCATAATTCTCCTTTATGCTGATTTGATTTTGTCATTGATCTGCTCACAAACTTCTAGCTCTATCTTTTTGAGCGAATTTTCTAGTTCTGTTTTATTTTCGTTGTAGGTTGCTTGAAACCTATTCATCTTTTTGACCTGTTTAGCTTGAGCCTCTTGATATCGTTTGTCAGCTTCTTTGTTTGCTTCTGTGGTCGCTGTTTGGTTGATTGCTTGTGATTTGAGTTTAGCATCACGAAGTATATCGTTTGCTTGATCTAAAATAAGTTGCAACTCTTCATCTGTGTTTCTATTTTGTGCTTGTTGATTTTTGATATTTTCATCTCTACTGTCCATATGGTGTAAAATTGGCTGAAATAACATTTTGTTTAGCAAAAACAAAACCACCAAAAACAGAAATGACGAACCAAAAAGCAATACAGGATCTATATCTAACATAACTCACTCTCCTAAATTTTTGACATTATATCATAAAAAGATAAGACGAACACAAAATATACGAATATTATCTTAATTTTATACTTTTTAGATAAAATATGCTATGAATAAATTTGAACTCAAAAGTGCCTTTTCGCCGTCTGGCGACCAACCAAAAGCTATAGACGATATATTGCAAAATATAAACAAAGGCGGAAAATACACGACACTAGAGGGAGTGACTGGCTCTGGCAAGACCTACACGATGGCGAAAGTGATTGAAAAGCTCCAGCTACCTACACTCATCATGACACACAACAAAACTTTAGCCGCCCAGCTTTATAGCGAGTTTCGAGGGTTTTTTCCTACAAATCATGTGGAGTATTTCATATCCTATTATGACTATTATCAGCCAGAAGCATATATACCACGACAAGATCTATTTATAGAAAAAGATAGTAGCATAAACGAAGAGCTAGAGAGACTGCGGCTTAGCACCACGGCATCGCTGTTGAGTTTCGATGATATTATCTGTGTGGCATCGGTGTCAGCAAACTATGGGCTAGGCAATCCAGACGAATACAGAAAAAATGTGCTAGTATTGGAGCTAAATCAAACTTACTCACAGAGAGAACTTTTGCTCAAACTTGTAGATATGGGCTACAAACGAGATGATAACTTTTTTGAGCGTTCAAGGTTCAAAGTAGCTGGTGATGTGATAGATATATTTCCTGCTTATTTTGACGAGGAGTATCTCCGTATAGAATTTTTTGGCGATGAAGTAGAGCGACTTACCAAACGAGAGTATTTGACCAACAAAACTATAAAAGAGCTAGATAAATCCACCATATATAGTGTCAATCCTTTTGTAGTATCAAAAGAGAGGCTAGCAAAAGCTATAGATATGATAGAAGTGGAGTTGGACACTAGACTAAAAGAGCTACAAACAGCAGACAAGCTAGTAGAGTATCAACGGCTTAAAAGTCGTGTGGAGTTTGACATAGAGATGCTACAAGCGACTGGTATGTGCAAGGGTATAGAGAACTATGCTAGACTATTGACAGACAAAAAACCAGGAGAAACTCCATACTCTCTCATAGACTATTTTCAAGCTATGGATCAACCGTTTTTGCTCATAGTTGATGAATCGCATGTGTCGTTGTCGCAGTTTCGTGGTATGTATAAAGCTGACAAAAGTAGAAAAGAGGTGCTAGTGGAGTATGGATTTAGACTTCCTAGTGCCATGGACAACCGACCGCTGATGTTTGATGAGTTTATACAAAAGGCAGATCACTATCTGTTTGTATCGGCTACTCCTGCACCACTGGAGATAGAGTTATCTAGCAAGATAGCCAGACAAATTATCCGTCCTACTGGACTTCTTGACCCCACTATAGAGATAATGGACAGCAAATATCAAGTAGAAAAGCTACACGATGAGATAAAAAAGACCATAAAAAATGGCGATAGAGTGCTTGTAACGGTGCTTACTAAAAAATTAGCCGAGCAACTGACCTCCTACTATCAAGAGCTAGGGCTCAAAGTCCAATACATGCACAGCGACATAGATGCCATACAGAGAAATCATATCATACGAGAGCTACGAGTAGGCAAGTTTGATGTGCTAATAGGTATAAATCTGTTGCGAGAAGGTTTGGATATACCAGAGACTTCGCTAGTAGCCGTGATGGATGCAGACAAAGAGGGGTTTCTACGAAGTCGCACAAGCTTGGTGCAAACTATGGGGCGGACTGCCAGACACAAAGATGGGAGGGTGATATTGTTTGCTAGAAAGATAACAGACTCTATGCAATATGCCATAGACTTGACAAACAAAAGACGACAGATACAAAAGGACTACAACACCAAGCACGGTATCACTCCTACATCTACTACGAGAAGTTTGGACGAACAGCTCAAACTAGAAACATATGATGACCTATACAACTCAAGACAAAAGATAGAAAAGATGCCACCAGCAGAGCGAAAAAAGATACTACTAGAACTAAATCAAGCTATGAGTCGTGCTGCACGAGAGCTAAACTTTGAAGAAGCGATACGGCTACGAGAAGAGATAACAAAGATAAAAAAACTATGAAACTGTTTCTGTCTTTGATATATGTGCCTGCCATCTATTTTGGACTGAACTATCTGGGACTATCGGTAGATGAGGTGATAGAACTAAAGGTTATACCGCTTTTGTTGTCTATAGGTATCACGACTATATTTTTCTGGTCATGGAAAAGCAAATCATCCTTCATGCTAAGCATAGCCAAAAAGTTCAAACAAAACATAGGAGAAAGAGAAGCCATATATATACAGCATAGCACACTGTATTGGACTATCATATGTGTATTAAATACCGCTACGCATATATATGTATTGGTCGGTAGTGATAGTGAGGTATGGCTGACATATAGCTCTGTGGGGTGGTATGGGTGGTTTGTGGCAGGTGGATTGGCACAATATATACACAAAAAAATATGCTGGAAACTAGAAACTAGAGACTAGTCCCTAGTAAGAGATCTTATAAAAACATCTTGACTATAGCCAGTGTGGCAGTAGAGCCTACTATCAGCGGATAATATCTGCTTCCTTTTGATATCTTTTCTGTGCCATTATCTTAGATATTCTCGCATCTATTGCCGATATCTCTATCTGTTCTATAAATATCCCTTTATATATTGTATCATAACAATATAAATTTATTTTTATTTTGACTCGTTCCCAACGTCCTCGTTGGGAATGCATACATGACAAACAACCGAAATAACAGACAAAACTAGCCGTGGCGATTTTTGCTTTAGCAAAAAAGTTTCTGTGAAAACTAGCA
>JAOZMC010000039.1 GCA_029934475.1 Arcobacteraceae bacterium | reverse complement strand
CTCACAATAAACAAAATGTCTTGATATCTTGTCAAGTGGCTTGTGTGTTGTGTCGCCTAGTTGTCAGCAACAACACAGCACCACAAAACACTATAAACCCAGTGAGATATAGAGCCATATCGTAGCTACCGCTATAGTTTATGAGAGCAACACTATATAGCGGAGCGGTGATCTGTCCTATACCATATGCGGTAGTAAATGTAGCCATCAGGACTACTGGATTGTCTCTAGCTATCTCTCCTGCTTGGTTCATAAACAGTGCTACAAGTCCTACAAATGTGCCACCATATATGACACCACCTAGCAGATTTAGATAGATATTGTCCGTGATAGTTGGTAGTAATATACCCACGACTTGTAGTGCCATAGTCCATATGATAACATTTACCGTGCCATGTTTTTTTGCTAATATCATCAAGACTATAGAGGACGGTATGCCAGCTACTCCAGCTAGTAGCCAAACATTTGAGCCAAAACCACCTAGCCCATCAACTGCATCTATAATATCTGGCAAAAATGTAGCCTGCACCACGAAGCCTACTCCTTCTGTGAGGTAAGCTAGTGTCAAGACCAAAACAAATGGGCTAAATATAGCTCTATCAAACTTATGATGTGTAGCATCTATCATGATTTGTCTATCAAAAGATAGCACCATATATGGATAGATCAACAACACAGCACAACACATAGCACCCACTAGCCAAATAGTTTGATGATGATAGCCGTCAAATGTTCGCACCAACAGCTCCATAGCCACGATAGAAGCACCGATACCTGTAAAATACCAGCCCATCGCCTTTTTTTTGTCATCAAGTTGTAGTTTAAGCATGACGATAGATGCACCAACGATAAGCACCATAGATGTGCCAAATCCAGCTACAACTCTAGATATAGCCCACAAAGTTTTGTCTATAGTCAAACCTAGCACCAAAGTTGTAGCGATACTAAGCACAAGCCCTATACGAAACATCTTGACCTTTGTGTTGATATTTGTGATAAACACAGCAAACAATGTCCCAGACATATAGCCTACATAGTTTAGCGATGCTAGCAAACCTGTAAACTCCACACTCAAAAAGTCACTCAACATGACAGGCAAAAGCGATGTAAATGCAAACCTGGCCAGACCTACACCTACGACTAGGGAGATGATACCTGCTGTGACGATGGCTATGTTGTTGTTTCTCATATATTTGCCTCGCTTTTTGTATCTACTATATCTACAACGATTGTTTTGATATTTTTAGTTGTTTGTATATCTACTGTTTTCAAATACGACACTTTGAACTTCAAAAGTTGGTCAAAGTTAGATACTTTTTGTATGGCAATATCTCTTAGTAGTTTGCCTCTATATAGTTTCGCCCAGTGACTTATGGTCTTGCCGTGTTTTAAAAACTTGTATGTGATTGTATTTGCTGTTGGATTATAAAACTTCTCATAATACCTAGCTCTCAAGTCAAGAACTTCACTGCCCAACGCTATATGCAAGATATCACTCATACAAGTTTTGTAGTGTTTTGCTACATCTATGCCGGGTAGTTTTGCTCCTTGTTTGTAACGATAATCAGGTATAAAATCTTTTGCTAAAATAGCACCAAAAAGATCGGAAAATATCATCACATGGTCATCTAAAAAAGTTTGACTATCTTGGTCTAGATTATCATAGTCTATAGCTTTGTATGCTATACCTGTGTATCGTTGTATAGCTTTTGTTGTGTGTAGAGTTGATAAAGCAGCTATATATTTTTTTGCTTTTGTTTTGTCCTTGATACCAAACCATGATGCAATATCGTCTAAGGATTGGCTATATATAAACTCATCATAAAGTTTGAGCACTTTTTGTCTATGTGGAAAAAACTCAGTAAAACTTAAACTATCTTTTGTATATGGCGGAGTGTATCCACCACTGCTTTTTGATTGAGATGGAGCAAATAATATATACATATCTTTAGACCGATTCAAACTTGTATATGAGTTCCATAAGCTCTGTATGAACTACCGGCACTTTTTTGACTCTATCCATAAACTTAAGCTTTTCTATAAATAGATCAGCGATAGTATCGGACTTGATATCCTTGCTATCATAGATATATTTACCTATGAGATGGAGTGTTTTATCTGTGTCTATCTTGTGCCTGGCACAAAAATCTATGATAGCTTTGTGTTTTTTGTCATCTGAGTATTTGGCATACTCTTGTTCTATATTTTCTATAGTTCCGTTTGATGCCTTGTATATAGCTATAAACTCCTCTATGAGTTCTCGTTTTTTATACAAGTTTGGTGTGGCTCTGATGATATTGTCCATATCCTTTTTTTGCATATTGCTTTTTTTATCCACTTCATTGTCGTTGAATATATTGTTTATATGTCTTGATATGACGGACTGATTTTTATCAAAAAGTTCTGATAGTTCTGCTTGTTGTAGCCAAATAGTATCATCTTCCAATGAAATCTCCAGATTTACATCGCCATCTTTATATATCTTAATATTATTCATATATCACTCAAAACGGCTTTACGATACCAAGCTCATGGCAATATCTGGCTATAGTTTCATCTGTTTGTGCTATATCTTTGTCTATCTTTTGTAGTTTTGTCGCTATCTCATCTAGGTCTATAGATGGCTCTTCTACAAATGTATCCACATATCTAGGTATATTTAGGTTGTAGTCGTTTTGTGCTATCTCCCTCATAGGGGCTACATAGCTGTATCTATCTATGGTCTGTCTGTGTTCGTATGTATCTATGATCTTCTCTATATCCTCGTCTCTTAGATAGTTTTGTGCTTTGATCTTCTCAAAATCATTTGATGCATCGACAAACAACACATCATCGCTATGCTCTCGGCACTTTTTAAACACTAGCACACAAGTAGGGATAGATGTGCCATAAAATATATTTTTGGGCAATCCTATGACTGCATCTAGATAGTTTTTGTTTGCTATGAGATATTTTCGTATGACATATTCAGCAGATCCGCGAAAAAGTACTCCGTGAGGCACCACAGTAGCCATAGTGCCGTTTTCGTTTAGCTGGTGTATCATATGCTGGACAAAAGCGAAGTCTGCTTTGCTCTTGGGGGCTAGACGACCGTATTGAGAAAACCTATCGTCCTGGAGTTTCAAGCCGTTTGCACTCCAGTGCATAGAAAATGGCGGATTTGCTACGATAGCATCAAACTGCATATCTAGGTGCTGGGGATTTTCTAGTGTGTCCTCTTGTCTAATATCAAAGCTGGTGTAGTTTATGTTGTGCATGATCATATTCATACGAGCTAAGTTGTATGTGGTTCTGTTGAGTTCTTGACCAAAAAACCCTGCCACCTCTTCTACCTCTTTGGCAACTCTAAGTAGCAACGACCCACTACCACAAGTAGGGTCATATACAGACAGCAGGCGTGATTTTCTGTTTGATACTATCTTTGCTAGCACTTTTGACACTTCAGGCGGTGTATAGAACTCACCAGCCTTTTTGCCAGCACTACTAGCAAACTGTGCTATGAGATACTCATAGGCATCTCCTAGCACATCTTTGTCGTGGTTGTCTATATCAAACTCCACTTTGTCGAGATGCACCAGCACTTTGGATATGAGTGTGTTTCTTTGTGTCGCGGTGCTTCCTAGCTTTTTGTCGGTTAGATCTACATCATAAAACAACCCATCGAAGTCATCTTCGCTTTTGGTGCCTGTGGTGCTGTTTTGGATATTTTTAAACACTTTTGCTAGATCGTCTAGTATGAAGTTGTCTTCAGTTCTAGCACCCTTTTTGGCTATATTGGCAAACAGTTCATCGGCTTCTAGTGCGAAGCCTATGTTTTGCACCGCTTCTGCTACTATATGCTCTACTATCTCGCTATCTTTGACATCACAGTATTTTATATCATCTTGCTCTAGTAGTCCATCGGCATAGTTTTCCATCTTTTGTGATAGGTATTTATAAAATATAAAACCCAATATATATACACGAAATTCATCTGCATTCATCTTGCCTCGCAGGTCATTTGCTATGTTCCATAGCTGTATCTGGAGTAATTTTTTCTCTTTGTCGCCCATCTGTTGCCTTTGTTTTGTCTATATTATCCAAACTTTCTAAAACAACACAAACCAAAAATTTATATTTTGTACGAAACTATATCTGTATTATTTTGTATCCATCTTGCCTATAGCACATGAAACAAAGCTTTTTACCTTGGTGCTAAAAGTATCTATAGTGTCAAGAGTCTCACTACAAAACGGATAACCCAAACTTTTCATCTTCTGTTTTAGCTTATCAATATCTTTGTCTTGTATATCCAAAGTTATCTCTCGTGGGGTTTTTTCTAGGTTTATCTCTACTGTTCCAAAATCATCTTTGAGTTTAGTTTTGACTGTTTTAGCACAGCCTCCGCATTTGATATTTTGTACCTGAAATATTTGTTTCATTTGTTCTCCTTTTTGTCACATCCATTGTGTTCTAGCCACATCTGTTCGTGTCCCATATCTATGGCATATTGTGGTATCTTGCAATCTTTGTCCGCTTTGTTGTTGGTCGTTTTTGTCTTGGAAGTTTTATCGCTTTTCTCATCGCCTACACAAACAGATCCGCTGTCGTTTTTGGACTCTGTGTTGCCACCTGACAATAAACATCCGCTGTCGTCTATGTTTCCTCTAGCCATACTTGTAGTCGTGCGGTCGCTGTATTTTATATCATCTAGTAGCTTGTAGCCTATAGCAAACAGTATCATAAATCCTATCAACACTGCTACGATAGATAGCGGAGTTTTGAGTTTGTTGTCTGTCTCACATACACCACCGGGGCAGTTTTGTAGCTTTTTGTTGAACTTATGATACACCATACACCCAAGACAGATACCAAATACACTTTCAGCATATAGTAGTATAAGACAAAGCACACAAGTCAGTAGACGAATAGGCGACATGATGTCAAATACGATAAAATATGCCATAATCACACCTAATACAAGTCCCAAAGCCCATGCAAACTTTTTTGGACTTGCCTCTACCCAGTCGGGAGTTTGATTTGACACTACTAGTCGCCCCAATATCATATATGGAGCATATCGTGGATTGATAAACACTCGCACTATAAACTCAACTATAAATGTGATAGAAAACCACTCTATCAAAAACAAACTATGTGTCAAAAACACAGCAAACATACTGACGATCCCTACTAGAAACATGATCCCTGCACTAGCTCTGGCATCTTTTTCGTTTATAACTTTGTAGTCATAAGTATCTACAATCTCTCCAAACCCAAATATATCTTTCATGTCGCTTATCCTTTTTTGTTAATTATAACAAAAAATAATAAAAGATAATAAAAAATCCCAAATTTGATATAAATTTATATTTTTTGGATATTATAGCAAAATAAATCAGGAGTAGTGTATATGTCTATAAAAATTATCAAACGAGATGGAAAAGAGGAGTTTCTAGATATATCAAAGATACAAAAAAATACCAAAAATGCCACAGATGGCTTGGACGGAGTAAGTCAAAGTGAGCTAGAGCTTGACTCACAGATCAAGTTTATAGATGGTATGAAAAGTGTCCATATACAACATGCACTCATAAAGACAGCTTCGGACAAGATAGATGTAGATGTGCCAAACTGGACTTTTGTCGCTGCTCGGTTGTTTTTGTTTGACCTGTATCATGTGGTCGGCAAGTCTGTAAATGGCAAAAAGGGAGTAGAGTATTGTGCTTTGAAAAAATATATCAAACATGGACAAAAGCTAGGCAAGATTATCAACAGCTTGGATGATGGCTATGACCTTGACGACTTGGACAGATATATCCAGCCCCAAAGAGATATGCTATTTAACTATCTAGGGATCAAAACTTTATACGACAGATATCTCATCAAAGACAACTACGGCGAACCTATAGAGTTGCCACAGCAGATGTTTATGTCTATAGCTATGTTTATAGCACAAAACGAAAAGAACAAACAGCTCAAAGCCAAAGAGTATTATGATGTGTTGTCGCAGTTTGAAGTTATGCTAGCTACTCCTACACTGTCAAATGCTAGGACACCGAGGCATCAGCTAAGTAGTTGTTATGTGGGTAGCTCTACTGACAACATAGAGGGTATATTTGACGGCTACAAAGAGATGGCACTGCTTTCAAAATATGGTGGCGGTATAGGCTGGGACTGGAACAGCATACGATCTCAAGGCGGTGTGATAAACGGACACAAAAAGGCAGCCAGTGGCACGGTGCCTTTTCTCAAGATAGCAAACGATGTAGCTATAGCTGTAGATCAGCTAGGCACTCGCAAAGGTGCTATCGCTGTGTATATAGAGACATGGCATAGAGATATCGTGGACTTTTTGGATCTAAAGAAAAACTCCGGAGAAGAGAGACTAAGAGCTCATGATCTGTTTCCTGCTTTGTGGATCAATGACCTATTTATGCAACGAGTTAGCAAAGATGCTGTCTGGAGTTTGTTTGACCCTTATGATACAAAAGATCTATCAGGACTGTTTGACGAAAAGTTCAAAGCCAGATATGAAGAGTATGAAAAAGACGACACTGTTTCTCGCATACAGATACAAGCAAAAGAGTTGTGGAAAAAGATACTTACATCCTATTTTGAATCAGCTTCGCCATTTTTGTGTTTCAAAGACAATGCAAACAGAGCAAACCAAAACCCACACACTGGATATATAAGAAGTAGTAATCTATGCACTGAGATATTTCAAAATACATCACCAAATCACTATGATATAAAGGTAGAGTTTGAAGATGGTTCAGTGGAGATATACGATGAAGAGAAAACTATCAAAACAAAAAGTGGCAACAAAAAAGCCAAAACACTATCGGCACTAGACACTATAGATGGCAAAAAGGTATTTTTCGTAGGTAAGCACAACACACCCGGACAAACAGCTGTGTGCAATCTAGCCTCTATCAACTTAGGTCGCATCAATACATTTGACGATATAAAAAGAGTAGCTAAGGTTGCTATAAATATGCTAGACAATGTCATAGATATCAACTTTTATCCAGTGAGAAAGACAAAAACAACAAATTTAGAAACTAGAGCTATAGGTTTGGGCGTGATGGGTGAGGCACAGATGCTAGCAGAACTACAGATACGATGGGGAAGTAGCGAACACTTTAAAAAGATAGATGCTATCATGGAAGCAGTGAGCTATGAAGCTATCAGTTCATCGTGTGAGCTGGCCATAGAAAAAGGAGCTTATCCTTTGTTTGCTGGTTCAAACTGGTCCAAAGGTATCATGCCACACGACCATGCCAACAAAGAGGCACAAAAGCTAGTCAGTAGAGACCTGTTTGATAGTAGATACAACTGGGACGAACTACGCACAAAAGTCAAAAAACACGGGTTACGAAACGGCTACTTGATGGCAGTAGCACCCACTAGCTCTATATCTATACTAGTAGGAACTACACAAGCGATTGAACCAGTTTACAAGAAAAAGTGGTTTGAAGAGAACCTAAGCGGACTTATACCTGTTGTAGTGCCGAAGCTCTCACTGGATACTTGGGAGTATTATATCTCTGCATATGAAGTGGAGCAAACAGATATCATAAAAGCGGCCGCCGTGAGACAAAAGTGGATAGACCAAGGACAAAGCTTAAATATATTTGTATCGCTAGACAAAGTATCTGGCAAATATCTAAGCGACATATATATGTTAGCTTGGAAGCTAGGATTGAAGTCTACATACTATCTACGAGGTCAGTCAGTAGATACAGAAGTTCAAGATAGACAAGGCGAGTGTGATACTTGCCAATAAATAAAAAGGAAAATAGATGAATAAATTGATAATGTTGATAATATTTGTATCGGCTGTGTTTGCAGGCGATAAGATATTTGTAGTGCAAAGGGAGGCTAGCTCACTTGCTATCATAGAAAATGATACAAAAGTAGGGGAGATAACCAATATGCACAATATGAACCACGGTGTAGTGAAGTTTAAAGAAAAAGATGGCTATGTCATCAGTCGTGATGGTTATGTGATAAAGTTTGATCCAGAGTCAAACAAGATACTGAACTCATACAAAACTAGCAAAAGTGCCATAGGTTTCACGCTGGCAGATGATTTTGTAGCAGTAGCAAACTACGATGACAAAAGTGTAGATATACTCACAAGAGACCTAAAACCTATACAAAAGATAAAGACAGGTTCAAAAAATGTAGGCATAAAGATTTACAAAAACTTTGTCATATTTGCCCAGATGGACAACGACCGTCTGACTGTGCTAAAAAATATATCCAAAGATGGCGTGAAGTTTGAGATACACAAAGAGTTTAACGATGTAGGAGTTATGCCATTTGATGCTATGATACAAGACAACAAATATATTGTCGGGTTTTTTACTTCCAAGCATTTTGGCACTATCGACTTAGATGCTATGACCTATAAAAAGGTCAAGATATTTTTGGATGAAAAGCGACAGATGGTGCTAAAAGTTCCTCACTTTGGATTTTGGTCTATAGGGGGCGACAAAGTGTTCGTGCCAGCCGTTGGAGACAAAAAGGTCATGGTATATGATATGAACTTCAAATTTATCAAAAACATAGACACTCTAGGTATGCCTGTATTTACTTCGCTAAGTCCAGACAAAAAATATCTAGCAGTGACATATAGTGGAGCTGACTTTCCAAAGATACAGATAATCGACACAAAAACTTTGAAAATAGTCAGACGGTATCTGTTTGACGGCAAAGTGTTGCACTTGCGATGGTCGAAAAGTTCGCCCAAACTATATGTAAGTGTCAACGACACAAACAAAGTCATGGTGCTAAACACAGACAACTGGGGCTTGGACAAAGTTATAAACGATATCAAAAAACCTTCAGGAGTGTTTATATATGAAAGATAGAACAGTATATCTACTAGGAGCAGGTCCGGGTGATATTGAGCTGATGACTATAAAATCTATGCGACTTATCAAACAAGCTAGAGTCATCATATACGATAGACTGGCAAATCCAGACATACTAGCACAAGCTCCATCTGACTGTAAGTTTATAGATGTCGGCAAAAATGACGGCAGACATCCAGTGCCACAAGATGAGATAAACGAAATATTGTATCAAAATGCTTTGAAATACGAAAATGTAGTGCGACTAAAAGGTGGAGACCCTTTTGTATTTGGACGAGGAGGCGAGGAGGCTATATATCTATATAATAGAGATATAAAGTTTGAGATAGTGCCAGGTATCACCTCTGCTATAAGTGTGCCAGCATATGCAGGCATACCAGTGACACAAAGAGGAGTGGTGAGTTCGTTTCGTGTCATCACAGGGCACGAAGCTAAAGGAAAAGCAGTATCTCAAATAGATTGGAACTCATTTAAGACAGATGAGACATTGATTTTTTTGATGGGACTTCATAGCCTGAAAAAAATAAGCACAAACTTGATAAAACATGGCAAAAGCCCTGATTATCCAGTAGCAGTGATAAGCAAAGGCACCACAAAATCACAAAAAGTAGTTGTGGGAACTCTAGAAAACATACACGAAAAATCCAAAGGCATACCGACACCAGCTCTCATAATAGTAGGGCATGTGGTGCTTTTGCGAGACAAATTGAAGTGGTTTTGAGTTAAATTAAGTTTGTTTTGGTATATTGTGCCATCAAACATAAAAGGAGATAAATATGGGATTGATGAAAGCCCCTGAAAATACGACAGTATGGGTATGTGAGGATAGCTGCAAAGCTTGCGACAAATGTGTTGAGGTCTGTCCTGCAGGCGTGCTAGTGATGAAACCTGCACCATACTCAACATTGGGATCCATGATAGAGGTCAAGTTTCCACTGGCATGTATTGGATGCAACGATTGTGAGCTGATCTGTCCAGATTTTGCTATATTTGTAGCAGACAAAAAACAAGACAATGTGAAATTTGCGAAGCTTACGGACGAATCCAAAAAAAGAGCCGAAGATATAAAAAACAACAACTGCAGATTGCCTGCAGGTTATTAAGGAGAAAATATGTCAAAAAGAGAGATAATATCTACAGGAAACGAACTCAATGCTATAGCAGCGATAGATGCGGGGTGTGAGTTTTTTGGTGGTTATCCACTGACTCCATCAAGTGAGATTATGCATGTGCTTTCGGATCTTTTGCCAAAAGCTGGCGGAGCTTGTATCCAGATGGAAGATGAGATAGCAGGAATATGCTGTGTGATAGGTGCTGCTATGAGCGGCAAGAGAGCTATGACAGCGACATCTGGACCAGGTATGAGCTTAAAAGCCGAGAACTTAGGTCTAGCACAGATGGCAGAAGTGCCACTTGTGTGTATAGATGTCATGCGAGGCGGACCATCTACAGGACTACCAACTAGAGTATCACAGGGTGATATTTTACAGTCAAAAAACCCATCGCATGGTGACTATAAGTCTATTACACTTTGTGCTGGAAACTTAGAGGAGTGTTATACCGAGGTTATCCGAGCATTTAACTTAGCTGATAGATTTATGCAGCCTATCATAGTGCTGACAGATGAGACACTAGGACATATGCACGGCAAAGCTATGGTGCCACAGATAGATGAAGTCAAAAAAGGCATAGTCCCACGAAAAGTTTTCACAGGAGACCCAAAGGAGTATTTCCCATATGGTTGCGAACAGGATGAAGCTGCTACACTGAACCCTATGTTTACAGGATACAGATACCACTTCACGGGGTTGCATCATGACAAAAATGGCTTCCCAACAGAAGAGATACAAACATGCAGAAAACTTATAGAGAGACTAGACAACAAAGTAGAAGCTCACAGAAGTGAGTTTGAGTTAAACGAAGAGTATATGCTAGATGACTTGAGCGAAAATGATGTTCTCATCATAGCATATGGTTCTGTGTCATTGTCTGCCAAAGAAGCTATACGAGACTTGCGAAAAGATGGTATAAAAGCAGGGTTGTTTAGACCTATCACGCTTTGGCCTTCTCCAGCAGATAGGATCAAGTACTTCACAGACAAGATCAAAAATGTATTGTGCATAGAGCTAAACATACGACAATACACAGAGGAGATAGAAAGAGTCTCAGGACGACAAGATTTGCAAGGGCTTTACAAAGTAAACGGACGACCAATAGCGCCTATTGAGATAATAAATAAAGTCAAGGAGGTATTTTAACATGGCATACAATTATAATAAATTTTTAAGATTAGAGAAAATGCCAACACTATGGTGTTGGGGTTGTGGCGATGGTGTCATATTGAAAGCAGTCATCCGAGCTATCGAAAAGATGGGTTGGACTCAAGATGATGTATGTGTAGTATCTGGTATAGGTTGTAGCGGACGATTTTCTTCGTATGTTGATTTCAACACAGTTCATACCACACACGGACGAACACTGGCATATGCTACTGGTATCAAGCTAGCAAATCCAGACAAACATGTCATATGTGTAGCAGGAGACGGCGATGCACTTGCTATCGGCGGAAACCATACTATACATGCATGTAGAAGAAATATAGATATAAACTTTGTGTTGATAAACAACTTCATATATGGATTGACAAACTCACAGACAAGTCCTACGACTCCGCAGGGTATGTGGACTGTCACACAAAAAGCAGGCAATATCGACCCTACATTTAACGCATGTGAGTTAGCTATAGCATCTGGAGCATCTTTTGTAGCCAGAGAGACTATGATAGAGCCCAAAAAACTTGAAAAAGTTCTGGTCAAAGGGTTCGAACACAACGGGTTTAGCTTTTTTGATATTATGTCAAACTGCCATATAAATCTTGGTAGAAAAAACAAGATGTTAAGTGCGAGTGAAAATCTTGATTGGATAGATGGTATAACCATAGCAAAGACCAAATACGATAAGCTTGAGACAAGCGAGAAGCTAAATCTTTTTCCTACAGGTATATTGAAACATGATACAGAAGCTAGAGAATACTGTGATATGTATCAAGAGATCAAAGATGCCCACCAAGGCAAAAGAGCTAAAATAACTCAAGATGACTTCAGCAAAAAGATATAAGGAGAATATATGTCAAGAAAAGTGATGAGATTTACAGGTGTCGGCGGTCAAGGTGTCTTGCTAGCAGGTGAGATATTTGCGGCGGCGAAGATAAAGGCAGGCGGTTTTGGACTCAAAACTGCCACATATACCTCACAAGTGCGAGGCGGTCCAACTGTAGTAGATATACAGCTTGATGATCATGAGATATTTTATCCATATGCCAAACAAGGCGAGATAAACTTCATGCTCTCAGTAGCACAAGTGAGCTTCGATAGCTTCAAAGACGGAGTAGTAGATGGCGGCACTATAGTTATAGAGCCAAACCTCATAACTCCTACAGACGAAGATAGAAAAAGATGGAATATAGTCGAGATAGACATAATCACCCTAGCCAAAGAAGAGGTAGGCAATGTCATAACCCAATCAGTCATAGCTTTGGGTATAGCAAACTGCTTTACCGATGCGGTTGACAAGGATTTGCTAAGAGATGTTATGCTATCTAAAGTGCCTGCAAAAGTGCATGAGATAAACAAAAAAGCATACGAGATAGGCTACAGAGAAGCTTTGAAACACAAGTAAGACAAAGGCACAAAACCAAAAGGAGAAAATATGTTGGAGATACGATGGCACAGCCGTGCTGGTCAGGGTGCAGTTACTGGAGCGAAAGGGTTAGGCTCGGTAGTAGCACAGACAGGCAAACAGGTTCAAGCTTTTGCATTTTATGGTTCTGCTAAGCGGGGGGCATCTATGACGGCTTATAACAGAATAGATGACAAAGTTATACTTGACCACGGTAAGTTTATGAGGCCGGACTATGTGTTTGTCATAGACCCAGGGCTAGCATATACTGACAATATAAAAGAAAACGGCAAAGATACTACCAAGTATATCATCACTACACACTTGACCAAAGAGCAACTTCTAGAGGTGATACCATCGCTGAAAGATGTGAGTGATAGAGTGTTTGTGTTGGATTGTTTCACTATAGCTTTGGATACTATAGGACGAGCCATACCAAACACACCAGTGCTGGGTGCTTTTATGAAGGTCAGCGGTATGTTTGAGATAGAGGAGTTTAAAAACTCTATGAAGTCTGTGTTGGCAAAACTTCCACAAAATATCATAGATGCAAATATGCTAGCAATCCAACGAGCATATGACGAAGTTCATTAAGGAGAATTTATGGCAAAAGAAAAAGACCTAAGCAAAAGAGTAGTCCCAGATCTATCAAGTAAGCCTGATAGTAAATCTATATGGGATATGGGTTGGGATGAGCTAGTTCCTAGTGCTGCTTGTTTTTCATTTGATGGCAAGATAGACAAAACAGTAGTCCAGATACAGCCAGAAAACAGAGCATATGCAGAGACAAACTCTATAAACAAATATGTAGGCGACTGGCGAGTAGTCAAGCCTGTATGGAAGGCTGACTTGTGTATAGATTGTCAAAACTGCTGGCTGTATTGTCCAGATACATCTATAATATCAAGAGACAAGATGATGGTAGGTATAGACTACGACCACTGCAAAGGCTGTGGAATATGCTCAGAAGTTTGCCCTACAAATCCAAAGTCACTAGTGATGTTCAACGAACAAATGGCAAATGAAGATGCCCTAAACAACTGGCCAGAAAAATCAAAAGGAGACAAGGCATGAACCACTCAAGAAACAAAAAGGTTATGGAACTAAACAAAGTAGAGATATGGGATGGAAATACATCAAATGCTCAAGCTTTAAGACAAGCAGGAGTCGATGTCATGTCTGCATATCCTATCACACCATCTACTGGCACAGTTGAGGGTTATGCAAAACTTCACTCAGACGGCTATGTAGATGGTGAAGTGATGATAGTAGAGAGCGAACATGCTGCTATGAGCGGATGTGTAGGAGCTAGTGCGGCAGGAGCCAGGACGGCTACAGCTACTGCTAGTCAAGGTCTGGCACTCATGATAGAGGTGCTGTATCAAGCATCTGGTATGAGGACTCCTGTCGTGCTATGTTTGGTCAACCGTGCTTTAGCAGCACCGCTAAATGTAAACGGCGACCACTCTGATCTGTATCTCACTAGTCAAAGCGGTTGGATTAGCTTAGGCAGTTGCAACCCAGAAGAAGCATACGATATGACTTTGTGTGCATTTAAGATAGGCGAACACAAAGATGTGCGACTGCCTGTCATATCAAACCAAGACGGCTTTATGTCGTCACACACAGCACAAAATGTCCGACCACTTAGCGACGATGTAGTAGCTGACTTCATAGGTGAGTTTATGGAAGTAAATTCACTTTTGAACTTTGACCACCCAGTCACACACGGAGTCCAGACCGAGTCGGACTGGCACATGGAACACAAAGCCAAACAAAACGACGCTATGATGAACTCACCAAAAGTTATAAAAGAAGTTTTTGCCGATTATGAAAAGTTAAGCGGTAGAAAATATAAGCTAGTAGAGGAGTATAAGCTAAACGATGCAGATATTGTTATAGCATGTATGGGGACTACATATGAAACAGCACAGCTAGCAGTAGACAAGATGAGAGACGAGGGTATAAAAGCAGGACTAATACTCCCTAGAGTTTTCCGCCCATTTCCACTAGATGAGATGGCTAGCAAACTACAAAATTGCAAAGCTGTAGTCTGCTTGGATAGGTCAGCTCCCGGTGGTCATACTGGACTACTGTTCAACGACATATCGGCAGCTCTCATCAATACAAAGGCAAGACCACTTATGAGCGATGTTATATATGGTTTGGGCGGTAGAGATATCACAGTAGCAGATATATGTGATATATACAAACATGCCAACAGCGAAGTCAAAGCAGGTAAACTAGATGGCGGGATTTTACGATGGGTGACTGTGCGAGGTCCACAGCTCAAATACTATGGAACAGGAGTTTAATATGAGTTGTAATACAAATAGTGGATGCACTCCACAAGGAAACAAAGAGATCAAAAACCTAAAGGCATTTTCAACTGCCGCCGAGAGATTTGAAGGTGCTCATGTGCTGTGTCCAGGGTGTGCTCACTCTATCATAGTGCGAGAGATATTAAATGCCACAAACGACAACCTAGTAGTATCGGCTGCAACTGGTTGCCTAGAGGTTTGCACCGCTGTATATCCACACACATCGTGGGATTGTAGCTGGATACATATAGGGTTTGAAAATGCTTCTACTGCTATAGCAGGAGCAGAAGCGGCTAACAAAGCTTTGAGACGAAAAGGCAAGATAGACCCAGCATCTCCAGAGCCAAAATTTGTAGCATTTGGTGGCGATGGTGCGACCTATGATATTGGATTTCAATGGACAAGTGGATGCTTTGAGCGTGGACACGACATGATGTATGTATGCCTAGACAATGAAGTATATGCAAACACAGGCGGACAACGAAGCTCATCTACTCCTATAGGAGCTAGTGCCACGACTACACCTGCTGGTTCACATTCATATGGTGAGAAACAAAACAAAAAAGATATGTTACAGATAATGGCAGCACATAACTCGCCGTATGTAGCACAAATAGCTCCCAACAAATGGAAAGATATGGTCAAGAAAATTCAGCGAGGATTTGACACAAAAGGTCCTGTGTATATCAATGCTATGAGTGCATGTACCACTGAGTGGAAGTTTCCTATTCACCAGACTATAGAGGTGTCAGATATGGCTACAGATAGCTTGGTGTTTCCGCTATATGAGATAATAGACGGCAGAGAGTTAAACATAACATACCGACCCAAAAAGATAGTCCCTGTGAGGGATTATCTAGGAATCCAACCACGATTTAAACACCTGTTTAAACCAAAATATGAACATATCATAGATGAGTGGCAAAAGCGAGTAGATGAAAAGTGGGAGTATCTACAAAGACGAGAAGAGGTTAGAGTTTAGACTTGGACAAGACAAATACACAAGTGAAATCTCTTGTGTATTTTATATCATGAATAGTTGATAGCAAGATATATATAACAAGGATAAGGTATGAGAGTAGTAAGTTTAGCAGAAGCTAAAAATAATCTAAAAGCAGTATTTGATAGTGTCTATGTTGACTTTGAATATGTTGTTATACATAGAAAAAATGATGAAAATATTGTTGGTTCCTTCTAATAAAATGTGGGTAGCTCCCATTTAAATATCTCCCATCTTAC
>JAOZMC010000011.1:21318-39432 GCA_029934475.1 Arcobacteraceae bacterium | reverse complement strand
TTTTTTTGGTATAATTATAGCAAAAGCTACTTTTGCATTTTTTCAGTCCTATCTTCTGAAGTTTTATATCAAAGATGGCTGGAGAGGTTTTGTCATAAGTATAACATATGCAAACAGAAGATTTTATAAATATTTAAAACAATACATCAACTGTCAATAGAATTTTTCAGCTCGTTGTAGTCAAACAGTAGTTTGTGCCATTTTTGTCTTATCTTGAAATATGTCCAAACACGACAGTGTATATGTAGCCATAGCTTGAGCCCAAATCTCCTAGCACCCAATCCATCTATGATGACTAGCTTAAACACTCCCTTTTGTGTCTCTTGACACAGGATATTGTCCATAACTGTGTCTATAAAAAGTATATGATAGTGTGCTAAATACTCTTTGAGTTCTAGCAACAGCCCAGACAATACATCGTGAGATAGTAGTCTGTCTTTGATGATGGTTTCTAGCATCAAAGAGTTTTTGTCATCGTGGTTTAGTATGTTTTCAAACACCAGTCCCACTCCTTTGTCTGTATCTACAACACCATAAAACTTCGCTATATGTTTATATGAGATAGATTTTGTAGCTAGATACTCATAATAATATCTATCAAGGTTGTTTTGGTTTCTGTTTGTAGTGTTGCTTATCTGTATCTTGATGACTTTAGTCTTGTCTTTTGGGTGCATATAGCACTCTCTCTCACTTCCTTTGCCTATGAGCATATCATCTGTGAGCTTCACCACTTAAGAGTTCCAAAAAGTTTCCATATCTTAAGTTTGCGGTGCCACGGTATTTTTCGTTTTGTAGGCACTCCAAATCTATGTTTATAATCCACCACAGCATCTATCATCCGTCTAGCGGATTTGCCGTCTGTGTATGGGTGGTATTGTTCTATGATGGGCTGTCTGCTAAACTTATCGTCACCATTTAATATATCTAGCACTGCTTTATATACGAGACTTTTGTCTGTCAAGTTTTGCCACAAGATATTTTGTGATATATTGTCCAAAGTAACTACAGGTTTGTCAAGTAGCATAAACTCATACAACACAGACGATGTATCGCTTATCATAATATCGGCTAGTAGCAACAACTGTGATATATCTTTTTCTTTTGATATAACTATATTTTTGTTTTGAAGTTTTATATATTTGTCTATGGTCTCTTTGTCCATAAGGTCGTGAAATTTTATCACTACTACTATATCATCTGTATCTGCTAGTCGGTCTATAGTCTCTAGTAGCTTGATAGTAGATGTGAGAGATGGCGAAAATGTAGGAGCATATAGCACTATATGTCTAGCTTTATGTTTGCTTAACAGTTTGGCTTTTGTTTTTTGTGTGGTGTTGTCTTTTAGAAAAAGTTTATCAAGCTTGCACCAGCCTGTTTGAGCTACTTCAAAATCCTTGTGTATCTTTGATAGTGCTACAAACTTATCTGTGAAATATGGTCCTTGAGTGAGATATAGGTCAAAATACTCACGAATTCTAAAGTGATCGGACTTCTCACCAGCTAGTCCGTGCGATATTTGCACTTTGATACCTCGCAAAAAATGAGGCACTTCGTTGCCTGGGACAAGCAGGGCATCTGCTTTGAAGTTTATGAGATGTTCTATAGCGGTAGTATGTGGCGAGTTTGTGTATGGAAAGTTGTCTATTATACCCTCTGGCACAAACCACAGGACGGTAAATCCACGAGAGATAGCTTCGTCTTGGAGTGGTTTTAACATAGCAAAAGCATAAGGCAAATAGCAAAATAGCACGATTTTCATACAGTATTGTAGCTAAACAATATAAATTTAAGACAAAAAAGATAAAATACTATATGAAAAAGATTATAACATACGGAACATTTGATATGCTTCACATAGGACACATAAATATATTGACTACTGCCAAAGCCAGAGGCGACTATCTCATAGTAGCTGTGACAAGCGAAGACTACGACAGGTCCAGAGGCAAGTTAAATGTATCACAATCCCAAGAGGACAGATACCAAGCGATAGCTAACTTATCGTTTGTAGATGAAGTCATATATGAAACACACAAACACCAAAAGATAGAGGATATGCAAAAGTATGAGATAGATGAGTTTGTCATAGGCGATGACTGGGTTGGTAAATTTGACTATCTAAACAGATACACAAAAGTAGTATATGTGCCACGAACCGCTGGGGTATCTAGCACTAAACTTAGACTTCAAAACATCAAGTCTGCGACTATAGGTCTAGGCGACGACAACCAAGATACCAAAAGATTTATCAAAGAAACCTCATATGTAGATGGTATAGATATAGTCAGCAATGACAACTTTGACAAACTTTTAAACACAGATATAGATGCAGTATATATCGCATGTGATATCAAAGATAGATACACCAGATGCAAAAAAGCTTTACAAAACGACAAACATATTCTGTGTGAAAATCCTGTCAGCTTAAAAGATGGCGAGATTGAGTCGTTGTTTGAAGTAGCAAAAAAGCATGACAAGATATTTTTAATGGCTATCAAGACCGCCTTTATGCCAGCATTCAATAAGTTGCTAGAGGTAATAAACCACAGTGATATAGGTGACATCAAGGAGATAAAAAGCACATTTACTACACTATACAAACAGCGAGGCTTCAGTCATGAGTTTATCAAGCACGGTGCTACAAACTTGTTGTTACATTATCCTGCTTTGCTAGTGCAAAAGATAGCAGGGCGACACGAGAGTGTGTCGTTTTTTCCACAGATACAAGACGGCTACGATATAAGCAACCGAGCCATAACTACACACAAAAACGGTATGATAGGACTATCTACAGTAGGAGTAGGTATGAAATCACAAAGCGATGCCGTGATATCTGGCACAAAAGGTTATATCAAGATACCAGCTCCGTGGTGGCTTACAAAAAGTTTTGCGACACATTTTGAGGATACCACCCAGACAAACAGATATGAATATGAGTTTGAGGGCGATGGTTTGCGATATATGATAGCAGAGTTTAGTCAACTTATCCAAAGAGCCGAGACAAACTCAAGCAGACTGACACAAGATGATATGATAGAGTTAAACAAAATTGTGATATCTTACAACCATAGGAGCAGTTTGTGATACAAAAAGAGTTTGCTATATTTACACCCGGACCCGTCAAGATGTCACGAGAAATACTAGATATAGGCGCTATACAGACACCATATTTTCGCAATCAATCCTTTAGTGATGTTTTGTTTTATTGTGAAAAACAGTTACTAAATATGCTAAATGCTCCTAAAAACTCACGAGTAGTTTTCTTGACAGCTTCTGGTACTGCTGGTATGGAAAGTGTGGTTATGAATCTGCTCACAAAAAAAAACCATGCCATAGTGATAAATGGCGGAGGATTTGGTCAAAGATTTGTCGATATTTGTGAAAGCTACGATATACCACACCAAAACTACAAGGCAAAAAAGACAAACTTGCAAGATATAGACACAAGACTAGACGGCACAGCTAGTGATACTTTAATCGTCAATGCCCACGAGACAAGTGTAGGACATATATATGATCTAGAAGCCATAGGCAAATTTTGCCAAAAAAACAGTTTGTTAAACATAGTAGATGCTATAAGTGCATTTGTGACAGACAGTGTAGATATGCAAAAGCACCATATAGATTGTGTCATAGTCAGCAGTCAAAAGGGGTTAGCACTTCCGCCGGGGCTTACTATGGTAGCTATGAATCCAAAAGCTCTAAACAAAATCAACAAAGTCCGAAGTCACTATTTTAACTTTGAAAACTATCTAAAAGATGGGACCAGAGGTCAAACACCATATACACCGTGTGTAAGTATCGTGCTACAGCTAGAACACAGACTGCGACAGATAGCAAAAGATGGCGGAATAGAAACCACTATAAACAAAGCAAAACAGATGGCAAACTACTTTAGAAAAAATATAAACCACCTACCACTACAGGCATATACAAAATTTATGCCAAATGCCATGACTACATTGACGCCAACAGATGGCAAAAGTGCCTTTGATATAGTCTGTGCCTTGGAGCAAGATCATAAAGTGATAACGTGCCCAAATGGTGGAGAAACCAAGCACAAGGTATTTAGAGTATCGCATATGGGTGATACAGATATAGCACATATAGATATACTTATAGATGCATTGAATAAGTTTTATGAAGTTTAATATAGATGCCACAGATGGCAAAGCTCGTGCTACGACCATCAAAACAGCACACAGCACTATAAAGACACCTGTGTTTATGCCTGTAGGCACTCAAGCATCGATCAAAGCACTAGACAGTGTAGATATGCTAAACTTAGGTGCCCAGATAATACTAGCAAACACATATCACCTATATCTTCGCCCTGGTGATAAACTTATCAAAAAGCTAAGCGGACTGCATAAGTTTACCAACTATCCTAGAAGTTTTTTGACAGATAGTGGTGGTTTTCAAGCGTTTAGTCTAGCAAAACTAGGCAAAGAGAAAGTCAAAGTAGATGATAGCGGTATCAAATTTAGGTCTCACATAGACGGAAGCACTCACTACTTTACTCCTACATCAGTGATAGATGCCCAACACAACTTTGGTAGTGATATTATGATGGTGTTAGATGATTTGGTATCGTTGCCAAACACACCCCAGAGGATAGAAACTTCTATAAATCGCACCACACTATGGGCAGAACAGTCGCTCAAATACCACAAGCTTCAACAATCAAAAGGCACAGGAACGACACAAAATATATTTGCCATAATCCAAGGTGGCACAGACAAAGATAAACGAACCAAAAGTGCTAGAGCCTTGTGCGATATGGACTTCGATGGCTTCGCTATAGGTGGTCTAAGTGTCGGTGAATCAAATGAGATCATGTATGATATAGTCCAGCATACCACAGCATATATGCCTATAGAAAAGCCACGATACTTGATGGGAGTCGGCACTCCTGCTGACTTGATATCATGCATAGACCGTGGAGTGGATATGTTTGACTGCGTTATGCCTACGAGAAATGCCAGAAACGGCACGATATTTACAAAACAGGGTCGGCTAAATATACGAAACAAAGAGTTTGTAGACGACAACAGAGCACTTGAGGACGGATGTCTATGCCACTGCTGTCAAAACTATACAAGAGCATATCTAAACCACCTATACAAAGCAAAAGAGATGAGCTATTTTCGCCTAGCTTCTATACACAACACTCACTATTATCTACAACTTATGGCAGATGCTAGAGAGGCGATATTGTCAAAAAGATGGAGTGAGTTTAGATTTAACTTTTTTCGGTATAATACTATATGAAAAATATATTAACTATACTCAGTGGCGATGTAGCAGTAGCTTTGCTAGACAAAATCCTAGAACTAGACAAAAACGACAACCACTACTACATAATCGCCAGCAAAGAAATATACGACAAATACCACAAAAATATAGACAAGCCGTATAGCAACATAGAGATAAAAACATATGATGCTACAAGCTACTCCAAACTATCACATACCATGAGCTTAAACAAATTTTCCAAAGTTATATTATCTAGCTACGAAAAAAACGAGTCCAAAGAGATAGTCAAAAATATACGAAAAATCAACTCCAAGATACCCATAGTGTATCTAGATATATGGAATACAGCCATAAAAAATGACGACAACATAGAATACATAAGAGCATTGAACATAGTAGCAAACAGTCTGTTTCAAAAGCTACCAAATGTGCCAAAAGTAGCACAAAACATAGGTTTGGGTGCTGGTGAGATTATGGAGATAACTATACCGTTTGGTAGTAAGTTTGCCTACAGATATATAGGAAGTATCACACAAACCAGGTGGAAGATCTTTGGACTATATAGAGACGAGAAGCTTATACAAGTGCGACCATCTACTATCATAAAGCCAAACGACACAGCAGTGCTGATAGGCGAGCCTGTAGTGTTGAGACAGATAGCCAACATAATCCAGCGAGACAAAGGACAGTTTCCTATACCATACGGCAAAAATATTTTTGTATATCTAGATATGCTAACGACCGATATAGAGCAGTGCTTGGATATATTGGGCAAAGCTATCACGATAAACAGAGTTTTAAAAGAAGCGAAACTATCTATAAAACTAGACAATCCCACAAGCTTTGAAGATATAGAGATACTTAAAACTATTTTTGACAAAACAGATATATATGATATAAATATATCATATCAAACCAACAGTGGATTGCAAGATATCAAAGAGGATATCATAAATACAGAAGCAGGACTGTTTATCACCAAAAAAGAGTTCTACACAAACAAACAAAATCTAAATATGATATTGGCTCAAAATATACCTGTCTTTATACCTTCATCTCAAGCTCTTGCGACCATAGACAGATGTGTAGTCGTGCCAAATGGCGAAGAGTCATACGAGCAGATAGCATCACTACTATTTGATATATCAAGTCAATTTCAAAGACAGCTAAATATATATGATATGAATCCATCTGGCTTTTCAAGGCACAAAAAACTTCTAGACTATCTAAGTGAGCTAAGTATTACATATAACCAAGATATCAAGATAATCCAAAATGAAGAAAATCCTATAAGACACTTGCAAAACGAGAAAAATGTCCTACAGATCATGCCCATGAAAACTGAGATATTTAAAAAACAACTTTTAAATATATTTTCTATGGATACAGATATTTTGTCATACAACCTAAACAAACACAACAAGATATTGTTGCCAATACTAGAAAAGGAGGGTTAGCAGATGAATTTTGAGCCGTATCCTTTTGAAAAGTTAAACACTCTGCTAAACGGTATCAAACCAAACATAGACTACACTCCTGCTATATTGACTATAGGTGAACCACAGTTCGACACACCACCAAATATAGTCCAAACACTCCAAGATAGTAGCCATCTTTTAAACAAATATCCCAAAAGTTCTGGTGAAATTTATCTAAAAACTTCTATGATAAACTTCATCAAAAGACGGTTTACTATAGATATATCGCCACAGCAAATCATCCCAACTTTTGGCACTAGAGAGGTGCTGTTTAATCTACCTGGGTTTTTGCTTTTTGACAAATCAGACAGCACCATGGCATATACAAATCCATACTACAAGATATATGAAGGTGCCAGCACCGCTACAAAAAGCCAGGTTATACATATAGATCTAAAACAGGAAAACAATTTCAAACCACAGCTACTAAGCGACGAGCAGTTTAACAGATGTGATATAGTCATATTGAACTTTCCAAACAACCCCACAGGAGCCGTCATCACTATAGATGAGCTATCACTTTGGGTAGCAAAAGCACTTGAGTTTGACTTTAAACTTATAAGTGACGAGTGCTATAGTGAGATATATGACGACACCAAGCCGCCGTCTGTGTTGCAAGCATGCAAACAAATAGGCAACGATAGTTTCAAAAACTGCCTAGCTCTCAACTCTATATCCAAACGCAACTCCGCCCCCGGACTTCGTAGCGGATTTGTATGCGGCGATGAAAATATCATCCAGCCGTACGGGATATATAGGACATATGTAGGCTGTGCGATACCACTACCACTACAAGTAGCTCAAGCAGTAGCTTGGGACGATGATGTGTCAGCCGAAAACTTCAGGCAAATATATCGACAAAATATGACGATAGCTAGTGAGATATTGGATATAGAAGTTGTCAGCGCTACATTTTACATATGGCTAAAAGTAGCAGATGAGCTAGAGTTTACGAAAAATCTTTATGAGACCAAAAATATAAAAGTCCTACCAGGTTCCTATCTAGGCAAAGCGGATACCGCATCCCAATATGTCCGTATAGCACTTGTAGAAAATCCACAAAAAACCAAAGAGATATTGACGAGG
Organism: Arcobacteraceae bacterium; assembly: GCA_029934475.1. GTDB lineage: Bacteria > Campylobacterota > Campylobacteria > Campylobacterales > Arcobacteraceae > B24-G6. The sequence goes on along the minus strand of JAOZMC010000011.1, from coordinate 31,612 downwards.
TTAAAGTCGTTTATAGACGAGAAAAACAACAGATGAATACAAACTTAGCAAAATACATTTTTTTGATAAACAAGTTAAAACAAAATCCAAACAAGATTTTCACCGCATATGACGACGATATCAAAGACGGCATAGGTTTGCAGACCAAACAGATAGGCAGAATGTTTGAGACGATAGAGTCAGAATTTGAAGATATAACCCAAAAAAAACTTGGCAAAAAGATAGGCTATTGCTACAAAAGCAAAAAAGCCCTACTCAAAACATCGCTAGAATATCAAGGCGAGATATCGGCGGTGATACAGACTATCAAGGATTATGACGAAGATATAGTCCAAAGTTTAGAACAATTTACGACAAATAGCTTTGATATATATCACACAGTAGATCAGCCATTGGCTTTTTTGAAACAGATAGAAAACTCTGTTGTATTTAAAGCTCTCAAAAACTCTATCATCAAAAAACAGCTTATAAACATAAAGCTCCAAGACGACAAAACTATAGACAATCTGCTGTGTATTAAGTTTGTCTATACTGACAACAATTGGTTTGTAGCAGTTGTAGATAGTTTGGAACATATGAGTTTGTATTTGATAATGCAGATATTGCGAGTAGTAGCCTCGCCTAGAAAAAAAACTATAAACAAACATAAGCTTCAAATAATAATGCAAAAGTTGATACATATCCAAAACTCTAGCACAGACACAAATAAGCCAACACAAACAGCTAGGTTAAAAGCCCTACCAAGTATAGCAAGCTTTTTTGACAAAGATGCCAAGAAGTATTTCAAATCACAAAAATTTATCAAAAAACAAAACGACAACTCTGTGATATTTACTATAGATTATAGTTCGGATGATGAGCTATTGACTTTTGTTCAAAGATGGATACCAAATATTATTGTCCAAGAACCGCTTAGCCTAAGACAAGAGAGCGACAAGCGGATCAACAAATATATAGCAAATCAAACTTATGAAGCTACATAAGTTTACTTAAAGTCCCATAAAAATCTTGCCCAAAAATGTCTCCAAAAATATCAAGATAAATATGACTATGATAGGAGCTAGGTCAATACCGCCAAACACAGTAGGCACAACTCTTCGCACCATCGCATAGACAGGAGTGGTGAGTCTGTCTAGTAGCTGGACTATAGGATTGTATGGGTCTGGTCGCACCCAAGAAAGCAAGGCTGATATGATTATCACCCACTTATACAAGGTTATCACACCCAACACTACTACAAATATGCTTGTCAAAAATGCATCTGTCATACAATCTCTCCTAAATAATTTTTTATAAGCGGGTATATCTCGCTAATATTTGGACCACTTACGGCTCCTGTCAAGGCAAACCTCATAGAGCTGAAAAAATCTTTGCCTTTTAACTTGGTTTTGTCCATAAGATATTTTTTGAACTGGCTAAACTCATCAAAATATGGAGCTGACCTTATGCAGTTTTGCATTGTGTTCAAACTCTCACTTATATCATCGTTTGTTTTGTTTGTCTTAAATATCTTGTCTATCTTTCGCCCTATCTCTACTGTAGTATCGCACTCTTCTAGATATAGTTTAGCTAGAGCGCCTATATCAGTGTCGGCATAGCCTATTATCTTTGACAGTCTCATATCATCAAAAAGTTTGATGTGTTGTTTGTTTATAAACTTTAACTTATCTATATCAAACTTCGCAGGAGCTTTTGATATTTTCCCTATATCATACCACGATATGGCTTCTTCTATAGTAAATATCTCTTTGGGTGGATTGTATCCTAGTAGCACAAGATAGTTGGCGATAGCTACAGGCAAAAATCCCATATCTAGCAAACTTTGTACTGTAGAAGTTTCATCTCTCTTTGACATCTTTTTGCCTGTATTTATATCCAATATCATAGGTAAGTGTGTATATGTTATAATCTTGTCATATCCTAGCTGTCGTTGTATATGTATCTGCTTGGGTGTGTTTGATAGATGGTCTTCGCCTCGGACAATATGTGATATGTCGCCTATCATGTCATCTACAGCACATGCGAAGTTATATGTAGGAGTTTTGTCTTCCCTTAAGATGATGAAGCTATCCACATCATAAGGCTCAAACTCAAAATCACCTTTAATATTATCTGTAAATTTTATATTTTCTGTAGGTCTTTTGATCCTCACTGAAAACGGAGCATTGCACTGAAGTTTAGTTTGTGGGCTTAAGTTTAGACAAAAGTCAGTGTAGCGATATGGCTTTTTGTCCGCTTTTGCTTTTTCTCGATCATCTGCTATAGTTTCGCTACTACAAAAACAGTTAAAAGCCCGGTCTTTGACTAGTAAGTCTAAAGCTAGCTTTGTATGAAACTTCAAGCTGTCGCTTTGAAATATAACTTTGTCATAATCTATAGCAAAAAGGTTGAGTATATGGACTATATCTTTGTCTTTGTCGGTTATATTTCTGCTACTATCTGTATCTTCTATCCTCACAGTGAGAGGTTGTCCGGTTTGTTTAGATAAGATATGATTTAGCAAGGCAACTCGCAAGTTGCCTATGTGCATATCCCCAGTAGGACTAGGAGCAAATCTCAGCATACTGTCCTAACAAGAATAGGTAGTCTTGAACTCAAAAGCAGTAGGCCGTGCTTCATAAGGCCATATTTGTCTCTCATATTGATAATGCTGATATGTATCTATCATCTCTGCTGTAAATACAGGCTTGAGAAATTCGTTGTCTTTTATGAGTCCCTCTATAGCCATACGAAGTGTATTTGGCATCTGTGGAATATTTTTCTCTCGTATTTCGTCCAAAGATAGCTCAAATAGATCTTCATCCATAGGTCCTACTGGTTCTATCTTGTTTTTGATACCATCTATTCCTGCCATCATCATAGCTGCAAATCCTAGATATGGGTTTGCTGTGCTATCTGGAAATCTCATCTCAAGTCGTGTAGCTCCCTCTCCAGCTCCCCATGGCACTCTACATGCTGCTGAACGGTTTTGTGCTGAGTAGGTCAATATACTAGGAGCTTCAAATCCTGGCACCAATCTTTTGTATGAGTTTGTAGATGCATTGGTAAATGCCGCTACAGCAAATGCATGTTTAAACACACCTCCAGCATACCATCTAGCTTCATCTGACAAGTTGCCGTAGTTGCCTTTTTTAAAAAATGTATTTTTGCCATCCTTCCATATACTTTGATGTACATGCATACCGTTGCCGTTGTCTCCGTGGATTGGTTTGGGTATAAATGTAGCAGTTTTGCCGTTTAGATGTGCTACCATCTTGACTACATATTTGAGTTTTTGGATATTGTCCGCAGCTTCTACCAGTGTATCATATACTATACCTATCTCGTGCTGACCTTGTGCTACTTCGTGGTGTCCTAGCATGACAGTCAGTCCCACCTCTTCTAGCACCAACATAATCTCCGCACGAAGATCCACACCCTTGTCTACAGGAGCTACTGGAAAATAACCGCCCTTGGTACCAGATATATGAGACATATTGCCACCTTCTATATCTGCCTTTTTGTTCCAGCCACCATCTTCTGTATTTACATAATAAAACGACTCGTTTGGTCTATCTTTGATCTTGACATCTTCAAATATAAAAAACTCATTTTCAGGACCAAAATAAGCCACATCTCCTATGTTTGCCTGCTCCAAATACTCCAGCGACTTGGCTGCTATACTACGAGGGCATTTTGCATACATCTCCTCTTTGTATATATCATATACACTACATATGACTATGATAGTTACATCTGCTGTAAATGGGTCCAAAAATGCACTTTGAACATCTGGCTTCAACACCATATCTGACTTGTTGATAGGTTGCCAAGCATCTATGCTACTACCATCAAATGGCATACCATTTTCAAACAGTTGCTCATTTACCGCACTATATCTATAACTTATATGATGCCAAGCACCTTTGATATCTGTAAATCTAAAATCCACAAACTCCACTTCCTTTTCCTCACAAAACTTAAAAAATTCTTCGTTGTTGTTTACAAACTTTCCCATATCTTATCCTTTTCAAAAATTTACATATAATATCTAAATAAAATAAAACAAAGAACTAAAAAGCAAAATTTTTGTCTCTGTCTATGTTAAATCATATGTTTGAGTGACCTATATCGTCCACATATCGTGAATGATAGCTTCGAGATATAGTTTGCCGTCTATCGTCCTAAACACTAGCATCAAGCTTCGCCAGTCCATACCGCTGTAGGTTGGATCAAAGCCTTCAAAATGATACTCTACAAACTCGTGGTCGGTATAAAATTTGTCAATATTGTTGATAGTGTTTCCTCTAGCTACGACTTTGTTTGCTTCTATATATGGTGCAACTATAAAATCCACATCATATACAAACTTTGTAAAATAGTTTTCTATAGATAGTCTTATCTCACCACCTTTGCCGTCATAATATCCCCATAGCAACTTTTTGTCTGTTTTTATATGGTCTAAAAATTGGACTGCTGTGAGTTTCATATCTGTAGCTTCTATGTATCCATACGGCGAAAATCGCACACCATTTGGACTAAAATAACTGCTAAGTTTGTCGTAGTCTTTGTCTTTGATCGTCTGCAAAACTTCTATAGAATACTCCAAAAGTTTAGCAGTGGTGCTGTGGGTTTGTATTTTTGGCTGTGGTGTTTTTGGCTGTGGTGTTTTTGGCTGTGGTGTTTTGTCGGTTTGATAATCTTGACAAGATAACAAAAAAACAGCAAACAGGATCAAAAATATATATCTTATAGTCAACATCTAATACGACTCATCTTTGTCTCGTGGTTTTAGCTTGTTGCTAATAGACAGCACCAACCCTATAGCTATGCACATACTGATCATAGAGCTACCCCCATAGCTCAAAAACGGCACAGCTATACCTTTGATAGGTATGATACCAGTGATACCCCCAAAGTTTATGAGCAGTGGCACAGCGATAAGTAGCCCAACTCCCAAAGTAAACAGATGGTATTTGGGATCGTCTATCATACGAGATATACGAAGAACTCTTTGGACCAAAAAGAGCAAAAGCAACACGACTAAAAATAGTCCAACTATACCTATCTCTTCTGCTATACCTGCTAGCACAAAGTCAGTATGAACTTCACTCAAAAATCCCATCTTCAACACACCATCGCTCAAGCCCACTCCAAAATACCCTCCGTGAAATATAGCATTGATAGAGTGACCTACCTGATATGGTTCTGGATAGTCCTCTATAGTCAAAGCGGTGGATATAAATGTCGGCATAAACGATAGGATACTGTCTTGCACCATACTCCACCAGCCATAAATCCTGTTTAACCTGTGTGGAGCTATAAGTATGAGCGATATCATCGTGACTATACCAAATATACCCAAAAACAGAAATATCCTGTAGCTTCTATTTGCAAACATAAGCATGACAAATGTCAGCACCAGTAGCACCACTAGTTGTCCAAAATCTTTTTGAGCTAGAGCGATGATAGGAATGAGTAGCAAAAATAGCAGAAAATAGGGTATAAAAAGCTTCATCTCATCGCCAAGACGAAGGTATTTGTGCTTGGATAGTAAGTTTTTGTTGAATGACCTAGCCAAAAAATAGGCAAACCCGACTTTGAAAAACTCCACAGGAGCTATAGAAAACCCAAACATCCGTATCCATCGTTTCGCACCCAAAGTCTGTGTGACCAACGACTCAGGCAAAAATGGCATGATAGCTATGATGACAAACATAGCTACAAACAACCAAGTGCCGATACGGTCAAAATATTTGTCGGCATCTATCATGGCTAGCCTATACATTATCAATATACCCAGCACTCCAAATAGTAGCTCTCGTATAAAAAAGTGAAACTGACCTAAACCTAAATATTCTATGGCATACACGGACAAAGAATAGCTAAATATCACAGATATGCCGATCAAGGCACAAGCGACATAAAAAAGCACAAAATCAAAGTTTTTTTCGTTTTCCAATATCAAATCCTAGTTAAATTAAATTTTTTTTGATAAAATTATACCCAAAGGATATAAAAGTTGAGCAAACTAGTCACTAGACAAAACAGAACAAAGAAACTTCTACTGCTTGTGTTGTTTATACTGGCTATGCTTTTTGTCATATTTATGTCATCTATTGGCAATATAAATAGCGACAGAAGATTGCCCTCTTTGTCCATAAAAAACACAGATATAGCAGTCAGGGGCGAGATTATCAGCAAAGATAGCTTTGTGCTAAGTAAAAGTATCAAGCTGTACAAGGCTACAATATTTTTGAAATGTCTCGACCAAGACAAGCTGTCGTTGTTTGCCAAACTTTTTTCTATATATAGCGGTATAGACCAAAGAACTATAAAATCGAAAATCAAAAAAAAGATAAAGGCCGGCAAGATGGGGACGATGGTGTTGTCCTATAATATAGGAGCAAAAAAAGCAGAACATCTAAAACAGCTTGGCAGAAAACTTTTGCAACTTGGTGTGTTTAAATCCACCAAGATAAGAGGACACAAACTTATAATAGGGCTGGATATAAAAGTAACCGGCGAAAAACGAGTCTATCCATATGGCGACTCATTTGCTCCACTACTAGGATATACCAAAAAATACGAAAACAAAAAAAACATCACCAGAGTCAAAGGCTACAAAGGTTTGGAACAACGATATCAAAAATATCTATCTGCATATAAAAACGGTATTTTAAAAGGGGAAAGAGATTTACTGTCAAATATAGTACTAAACGGTGCTACTAAGCAAAGATATGCTTCAAACGGAGCACAACTTCACCTGACTATACCTTTGCGACTACAGAAAAATATTGAAAAGATTATAGACTTCTACAAAAAAAAACTAGGAGCAAAAGAGATAATAGTATCGGTCATGCGAAGTGACACAGGCGAGATACTTAGTCTGGCTTCGTCAAACCGCTACAACCCACAGAATATAAAACGAGACAAGATACGAGCAGGACATCTAGGACTAAATGCAGTTTCATATGCTTTTGAACCCGGAAGTGTCATGAAACCCATATCTATATCGTGGGTGCTACAAAACAGACTGATAAAAAAGGGCGAGAAGATCAAAGCACACAACAGATCTATCAAAAATCTGTTTGGTAGCTTCGGTCAAGGTAGATACAAGATAGGCAAACACACTATCACAGATGACCACAAGTTTGACAAAAAGGAGCTCACTGTGCGAGATATACTGGTGCATTCTAGCAATATAGGCACACTTATATTAGCTCAACGACTTACAGGCAAACAGTTTTTAGATGGATACAAGAAATTTGGCTTTGCTACAAAAACTGGTATAGATGTGGCATTTGAACAAAAGGGCTTGATACATAGTTTGCGACAATACTCTATGGGCGAAAAAGCAGGAGCTGACAATATATTTAAAGCTACAGACTCATATGGACATGGTATCACTACGACATTTATCCAGATACTCAAAGCCTACACAGTTTTCAACAATGGCGGACTTATGACTACTCCAAAGGTGGTGGATTATATAGAAATAGATGGCGAAAAGATAGAGATACAAAGCAAAAAACCAGTCAGGGTTTTGGACAAAGCAGTAGCAAATCATATAAAAGATATACTTATAGATGTAGTGCAAAGTGGCACAGGTCAAAACACATATATGAAAAATATCCAAATAGGTGGCAAGACAGGCACAGCAAGCATACCAAGAGCAGGTAGATATACCAAAAACTACAACAGTTCGTTTTTCGGGTTTGCAAATGACAATAGAAACAGATATACCATAGGAGTGACAGTAAGACAACCCGGATATCACACAGGTGACAAACACAACTACTATGCATCTAAGTCTGCTGTGCCAGTGTATCACAAGATAGTCAAGGCTTTGGTGGTGTTGGGATTTTTGAGCGAAGAAAACTGAAAAATTATAGAAAAATCGATAAATTTATATAAATTGTCCTACTTTGAGTTATATTAAGAAAGATTATGATATAATACCAAAAAGGCGAAAAATATGAAAAATATTTATAAAATATGTTTGGTGTTGTTGATAGGTTTATCTATAGTAGGTTGCGACCAAAAAGGTGAAGGTTCTATAGAGAGTGGTGCGAGTGGTAGTGGAGGTGAAACAGCCGATGAAAATATCATCACAGGAAGTTTGCTAGAAGATGCACAAAACGGTCAGCCGTTTGCATCTGGCATAGACAACTTCACTATAGCTAGTAGTGACGATGGTGTGGCTTTGGTCATAGCAAACACAGACAACAAGTTGTATGCCATAGATATACCAAGCAATCCTGCGGATGCTGCAGCAAATACCATAACCTCCTCGGTGGCAAATATTCATACCGCTATCCAAGCAGTATATGGTTCAGTTCCTAATTTTGAAAATATGTATACGAATCCCATCTCAAAAGAGGTTTATATTTTAGTTTCAGGTGGAGCTAGCAAAGCTATCATGGTAGTTAAAAACAATGGAACAAACATAACTCAACTGGATCTATCCGCGGTGAATTATGTCCAGATGTCCTATTCAAATACAAATTTTTATTGGGTGAGTGATTTAACCTATGGCGATGGCACCTTGTTTGTCTCACTAAATGATGGAGCAGACGGTAGCAAAGCAGTAGCCAAAATAACTGCTCCATTTACTCACAATGCCACAACAACTGAAAAACACACTGCCATGTTTAAATCAAACCTGAGTGGCGGATATGAAACCTCCGCAGCACTTGACAAGATGGTGTATGGCAATGTAGGTAGCTCAAAAAGATTGATGGGAGTGACTAGCTGTGCTCCGGGGTATTCGTTTGCTACGAGCGATTTGACAGGAACTGGAGTTTTAAATATCACTGAGTATTTTTATTTTCTAGGTGACATGCCTAAAAAAGTTTTTTCGGTAACTACAAACAGCAAAACATATCTCATGTTGTTGCATGGATTGGGGGCAGATGGGAAAGTTGGTCGTGTCGATGAAAAATATCTTGATGGCTCACAAACCGATGTTAATGCCAATGCGAAAGGCACATCTGAAGATTTTTGGAGTTTAGGAGCATCCGATATCACTAGGTATGATGATATGAAAATGATAGCACATCTCAGTAGCTCACAATTTCTCGCTATAGATGCCAGCAATGTTTTAAAGCCTGTAAATTATTAAGCGAGGAAAATATGTTAGCGATAAATATAAACGACACAAATATAGAAAAAAGATGTCAAGATTATGCCAAAGAGCATAAACAAAGTTTAGAAACAATAGCAAAAGATGCTATAACTTCGTGGTTAGACAAGTTAAAAAACAACAACAGATTTGAATACACAACAAAAGATCCTACAAAATACACAAGAAATATCTCTAGTGATCGTGATGAATTTTTGTGTGATGAAACTGCTTTGATGCATATAAAGCCATACAGCCATATTGATGATAGTGCTAAATATATCCATGATTTAAGAAGAGCGAGACATGGTTAGATGATATTTTTGGACACTTGCATATTGATAGACTACTCAAAGGATAAGTTAAGTTTAAACATTTGCGATGATTTTTGTATCAGCTCTGTTGTAGAGATGGAGAGACTGTGAAATAACTACTTTTACCCTATAGGTGGCAAGACAGGCACAGCAAGCATACCAAGAGCAGGTAGATATACCAAAAACTACAACAGTTCGTTTTTCGGGTTTGCAAATGACAATAGAAACAGATATACCATAGGAGTGACAGTAAGACAACCCGGATATCACACAGGTGACAAACACAACTACTATGCATCTAAGTCTGCTGTGCCAGTGTATCACAAGATAGTCAAGGCTTTGGTGGTGTTGGGATTTTTGAGCGAAGAAAACTGAAAAATTATAGAAAAATCGATAAATTTATATAAATTGTCCTACTTTGAGTTATATTAAGAAAGATTATGATATAATACCAAAAAGGCGAAAAATATGAAAAATATTTATAAAATATGTTTGGTGTTGTTGATAGGTTTATCTATAGTAGGTTGCGACCAAAAAGGTGAAGGTTCTATAGAGAGTGGTGCGAGTGGTGGAGGAGGAACAACCACCACTAACTCTTTGCTTACAAATCCGCAAAACGGACAGCCATTTACAGGGGAAATAATGAATTTTACCATAGCCAGTAATGCCGATAGTGTGGCTTTGGTCATAGCAAGCACAGACAACAAGTTGTATGCCATAGATATACCAAGCGACCCTGCCGATGCGACAGCAAATACCATAACCTCCTCGGTGGCAAATATTCATACCGCTATCCAAGATGTATATGGAACAGCACCGACATTTGAAAATATGTATACGAATCCTATCTCAAAAGAGGTTTATATTTTAGTTTCAG
>JAOZMC010000011.1:0-21218 GCA_029934475.1 Arcobacteraceae bacterium | reverse complement strand
TTTGAAAATATGTATACGAATCCTATCTCAAAAGAGGTTTATATTTTAGTTTCAGGTGGGGCAAGTAGTGCTATAATGGTAGTCAAAAACAACGGTGCCAGTATCACTCAGCTGGATCTATCTGCGGTGGATTATGTCCAGATGTCCTATTCAAATACAAATTTTAATTGGGTGAGTGATTTAACCTATGGCGATGGCACTTTGTTTGTCTCGCTCAATGACGGAGCAGATAATAGCAAAGCCGTAGCAAAAATATCAGCCCCTTTTGTTCACAATGCCACAACAACTGAAAAACACACTGCCATGTTTAAATCAAACTGGGCTGGAGCACATGAAACAGGAGCTCCACTTGACAAGATGGTGTATGGCAATGTAGGTAGCTCAAAAAGATTGATGGGAGTGACTAGCTGTGCTCCAGGATATTCGTTTCCTACGAGCGATTTGACAGGATCTGGAGCTTTGGATATCACTGAGTATTTTTATTTTCAAGGCGGTATGCCAGACAAAGTATTTTCTGTCATAAATGGTGGCAAAACATATCTTGTAGTGCTACATTCAGGAATCCACACAGTAAAAGTAGACGAGCAATACCTAGATGGTTCAAAAACAGATATCAATGCCGATGCCACAGGCACAGACTGGACAAATCCATTTTTAAGCATTAGTGGTACAGGAACTTACGATGCAACTCATATCAAAAAGTATGACGACAACAACAACAAAATGATAGCATATCTTAGCACTTCACAATTTCTCGCTATAGATGCCAGCAATGTTTTAAAACCTGTAAATTATTAAGCGAGGAAAATATGTTAGCGATAAATATAAACGACACAAATATAGAAATAAAATGAAAAAATTTATACTATTATCAGTATTATTTTTGATAAGTGTTGATCATGTCTATGCCAACAATGAGATAAAAATAGACTACCAAAACCCACAAAAACCACAAGTGTCGGTAGCTATATCGGATAAAGTGTTGAAAAATATCGTAGATGAAAATCTTGTGCTAGACAAAGCAAAAGCACAAAAGATACTAAATATCAAGATGATAACAGATGGCAAACAAGCTAAACACTTTTTGTCTGGAGTGTTGCATGTCAGGCTAAGCCCTACAAAGCCCCAGCTGGTTTTCACCCCGACAAATCATCTAAACCCAGAGTTTAGCTGGGTCGCTACATACAAGACAGATAGCAAAACTATAGACAAAAAGTTTCGCTCATTGCCTTTGGTTGTGCCATACACTACACCAAAAGTTCAAGAGTTTTATCCAAAAGAGACAAATATACCTATGAATACGAAGTTTTTTACATATGTTTTTTCTGTTCCTATGCAAAAAGATCCAAAGATGGATAATTTTATCAAAGTTTATGAGGGCGACAAAGAGATTATGCGAGGCGAGAAGCGACCCAAGTGGAATGCAGACGGCACTAGATTGTCCGTCATAATCCACCCTAGCGGTTTGCTACACGGTGGCAAAAATCCAAGCCACGGCAAACAGCCGGCATTTTACGATGGCAAAAGCTACAAGATAACTTTAAACGACAAGCTCAAAGATATCTATGGTCGCAAGATAGAGCCATATAGCTATAGTTTCACAGCGACAAAACGAGATATGACCAAGCCTTGTATCACAAAAAAAGATATAAAATTACCTACAAAAGAAACTACTCAACCACTTGTGTTGAGATTTAGCGAACCTATGGACTACTGGATGATGACTAGAAATATCAAGCTAGACCATATTGGTAGCTGGAGGACAGATGACGACGGCACCCAGTGGCAGTTTGTGCCTACCAAAAAATGGCACAAAAAAACTTACAACGTAGATATGAGCTACTTTGTGACAGACTTAGCTGACTGGAAACTAGACACAAAAGATAGCTGTATAGATAAGTTTAGTTTCTGATATTTTATCGGCATTTTTGTTTGGTTGGGGTAATTTAATCCTATTATGATACAATACCCAAAAAAAGGCAAAAGTATGGAAAAAGATATATACAAAAATTTTGAAAATGGTAGCTTAACTCAGGTTGATAATATACGACTTATACTTGACAATGCTAGAGTGATGGCGACCAAAGAATATGTCAGATGTGATATAACGGATATCAACAAAAAGATAGATAAAATAGAACAAAATCTAAAAGATAATCTAGCAAAGCTTGAAAACAGATACAAAAAAATCAAATATGAAGTATCTGCTAATATATGAAAAACTTAGTTATAGTAGAATCACCAGCAAAAGCCAGAACTATATCGAAGTTTCTAGGGCGCGACTACAAAGTCCTAGCATCTATGGGACATGTGCGTGACCTGCCTAAGTCAAACTTAGGGTTTGACCCAGATGACAACTTCAAACCAAAATATCAAATCAGTCGTGACAAAACCAAGATTATAAAAGAGCTCAAATCCCAGATCACCAAAGAGACCGTCATATATCTAGCAGCGGATGAGGACCGAGAGGGTGAGGCTATAGCATGGCACTTGATACCTGCTTTGAAGTGTGAGAAAAATCCTATCAAACGAATAGTGTTTCACGAGATAACCAAGCCTGCCATACTTCATGCTATCAAAAACCCTAGAGATATAGACCAAAACCTAGTAGATGCCCAACAAGCCAGACGAATACTAGACAGAGCAGTAGGCTACAAACTATCGCCACTGATATGGAAAAAGGTGCGATATGGACTGAGTGCCGGTAGAGTTCAAAGTGTCGCCGTGCGGATAATAGTAGACAAAGAAAACGAACGCCGAGCATTTGTGCCAGAGGAGTTTTGGACTATCACGGCAAATTTTACACAGCCAAAATTTGAAGCGGTGCTAGCAAAGATAGACGGCAAAGCTCAAAAAGTCACCAACGAAACACAAGCTACGCAGATAAAACTCTCATGCGATAGCTCCAAATACATAGTCCAAAGCATTGAACAAAAACAAACCAAAAGCCACCCATCTGCACCATATACCACATCTACTTTACAGCAAGATGCTAGCACCAAGCTAGGATTTTCTGTCAAACAAACTATGGTGCTGAGCCAAAAATTATATGAAGGAAGCATAAATATACCAAACCACACAGGAGGGCTTATCACATATATGAGGACAGATAGTGTGAGTTTGTCGGCTACTGCCATATCTGCGACAAATGAAGCTATCACTTGTGTATTTGGTAGTGATTATAACATAAAAGCACCTAGAGTTTATAGCTCCAAGACCAAAGGAGCTCAAGAAGCCCACGAAGCTATACGACCTGTCAATATGATGTTATATCCAAAAGATATCAAAAGTTATCTTGACTCAAACGAGTTTAGGCTATATAGCCTGATATGGAAGCGAACCATGGCGACACAGATGAAAGAAGCTACTATAGCCAACACCACATACAAGATAACTGCTGGAGAAAAGTCTCAATACGAGTTTCAAGCCAAAGGCAAGGCTGTAGTATTTGATGGCTATATGGCTGTATATATGTTTGACAACGACAAGTCAAATACCGATCTGTTTTTGCCAAAGGTTGAAAAATCTGCCGAGCTGACTTGTGAAACTTTGGATACGGTGCAGAAATTTACCAAGCCACCTAGCAGATACACTGAAGCTAGCTTGGTCAAAAAGCTAGAAGCTCTGGGAATTGGTCGTCCATCTACTTATGCTCCTACTATATCGACTATTCAACAAAGAGAATATGTGATAAAAACAGAGGACAAAAAGCTAAAGCCAGCCCCCATAGGAGAGGTAGTAGATGGGTTTTTGGTGGAGCATTTTGCAAATATTGTAGATACTGGTTTCACTGCCAAAGTAGAAGAGAGTTTCGACTTAGTGGCAAACGGCAAGATAACATGGCAGGAAGTTTTACGAGAGTTTTATGAACCGTTTGCCAAAAATATAGAGGACAAAGAGGCAAACGCCCCTCGTGCGAAGTTCAACGATAGCCGAGTGCTAGGCGATGACCCAAAGACAGGCAAACAAATATCTACAAATACAGGTAGATTTGGTCCATATGTCCAACTAGGAAAAAAAGAGGACACAGATGAAAATGGCAAAGAGATCAAACCAAAGTTTGCATCGTTGCCTAAAGGTATGTCAGTAGACAAGATAACTTTAAAGCAAGCTTTGGTGCTACTACAACTGCCACGGAGTTTGGGAGTAGATAGTAGTGGCAAGGATATCAAAGTAAACATAGGTAGATTTGGTCCATATGTGCAAGTAGGCTCAAACTACTACAACATAAAAGATGACGATCCATACACTATATCGCTAGACAGAGCGATGCATATCATAGCAGAACAAGACAAAGCAAAAGCTCAAGCACTGGTTAAAGAGTTTGTAGATGATGATATACAGATATTGGACGGTAGATACGGATACTACATCAAACACAAAAAAAAGAACTATAAATTGCCCAAAAAATTGTCTCGCGAAGAGTTAGAAGAGTTGAACTTGGAGCAGACAAAAGAGTATATAAGTCAAACTCCCAAAAAGAAAAAATATGCCAAAAAATGAAAATAATACAAAAATCAAATGTGGATTTGTAGCAGTAGTAGGACGACCAAATGCTGGTAAAAGTTCGCTGCTAAACTGGCTGATAGGCGAAAAAATAGCGATGGTATCACACAAAGCAAATGCCACGAGAAAACGGTTAAATATGATAGCCTTGCATCACTCTGCCGATGAGCCGGAGCCATCGCAGATAATCTTTGTAGATACTCCCGGACTTCATGAGCGAGAAAAGCTACTAAACAAATTTATGCTCCAAGAAGCGATGAGTGCTATAGGTGACTGTGATGTGATACTGTTTTTGGCTCCTATCACTGATAGCGTGTTAAACTACAAGGAGTTTTTACTTAAAAATGTCAAAAACACACCACATATAGTAGTGCTGACCAAGACAGACTTCCTAACTCCTGGTGAGATACTGACACAGATAAATCTATACAAAAAGTTTGAAGGAAGTTATAAAAATATCGTGCCTATATCTATAAAAAAGGGCAAAAAACAGCATATAGTTTTAGATGAGGTTATAAAATATCTACCAAAGCATCCGTTTTTGTTTGATGAAGATATACTGACAAACCAAAACACAAAAGAGATATACAAAGAGCTAATACGAGAAGCGGTATTTGAAAACCTAAGCGACGAGATACCATATGAGACAGATGTGCTAGTGACTCAAGTCAAGTCAAAAACAGATAGCGAGATAGTCTGTGCTTCTATTATAGCAGACAGCAGATCGCAAAAAGGCATGCTCATAGGTAGCAAGGCGACTACTATCAAACGCATAGGCATAAGTGCTAGAAAAAAGATAGAAAAGTTATGTGGCAAAAAAGTATATACCGACCTAAAAGTAGTAGTCAAAAAAGGCTGGACCAAATCTGCAGAAAATCTCAAACAGTTTGGATATGTTTAAGCCACATATTCCTCCTGTAGGAAGTTTTGAGATATTTCAAATATCTTGTGATGAGAAAATACCCACAAAAAATATCAAAAAGTTCCTAGAAACAAACCTAAAATCACAAACAACTATGACAAAAGATTGTATCTATTTTTATATTTATTGCGAAGTTTTGAAAATATATCAAATATACAAGACCAATAAACCTCGTATATCTAGTGTGATATTTGAGCCGCTTTTGTGTGGATTGTTGTATGATATTCAAAACCTAAACAGACGAAAAAACTATCTCTTTGTGACAGATGACTATATATCGCTCTTTGTGAGTGGGAGTTTTGCCCATGTGTATATCAAAGACGCAGCGACTACTACTGGCACGATAAAAGAGTTTCTAACACAACAAAATATAGATATATACGACACAATACAGGTCTGCCAAAGTGATATAGCCAAACTAAAACAAGACCACGAAGACCACAAAAAAATACAAAAACTAAACCATATAAAATATAGTCAAACATATATCGTATTTGCCATACTAGCTATAGTTTTACTGGGACTTTACCTAAACAAAAACGAAGCAACAGCACATATCAAACAACAGCTAAGCACAGCACCAACTATCAAAGCCATAGTCAGTGGCGAAGTGTTGATAGATGACAAGTGGTATAAAAGATATGACGATTATCAAGATTATAAAATACTACAAATAGCCAAAACCCAAGTCATCTTTGTGCTAAAAGACAAACAAATCATAGTCAAAGTGGCAGATGATGATAGATAAAATAGTAGATATAGGTCTATCAAAAAAGTTTGATATAGAGTTTTTGATAGCAAATAGTTTGTTGCCTATCTGTGAGGAGAAACTTTTTGTAGCAGTTGGGTGCTGTGAAAAAGTGGTAAAAGATGAGCTACAAGAGGTATTTGGCAAACCTATCAAATACGAGATATATGACGATACACAGATACAAAAAAGTTTAGCAAACATAAAACAGAAGCAAGATATATATGACATAGCTATACGATTTTTGAGCCACTCAAAACAAAACACAGACAGATATATAGAAAATATCATCACAAAGATATTAGCCATAGCAGTATCCAAAAACTCTAGCGATATCCATATCCAATCACAACAACACAACTGCTCTATACGATACAGAGTAGATGGCGAGTTAGTCGATCTACTACGACTCGATAGCAAGATAATCACAGCTATATCATCTGTCGTCAAGTTAAAAGCGGGACTAAATATATCAAATACCAGAACTCCACAGGACGGGTCATTTGCTATAGTCGCACACGGGCTAGAACTAGATCTGCGGTGTTCGTTTGTGCCAAATATATATGGCGAGTCTATAGTCATGAGGATACACAGACAAGACAATATGGATTATAATATAGACAGGTTAGGCTTTGAAAATATAGAAAATATCAAAAATATCTTAAACCAAAAAAGCGGACTAGTCATAGTCACAGGAGCTACTGGTTCGGGCAAGACTACATCGCTATATGCTATGTTAAACTATCTAAACAGATCAAACAAAAAGATCATCACCATAGAAGACCCCGTAGAATACAAGATAGACAATATAGTGCAAATACAACTCAACGATGAAGTGGGGCTAGGGTTTGAAAATATACTTAGAAATATCTTGCGACAAGACCCAGATATAATCATGGTAGGAGAGATACGAGACGAGGTGTCGCTCCGACTGGCTATCACAGCATCGCTGACTGGTCATCTGGTGCTGACAACTATGCATACAAACGATGCTATAGATACTATCGTGCGAGCTGTTGATCTAAAAGCCAAACCATATATGATAAGCTCCTCTTTGAGACTGATAATATCACAAAAGCTTAGCAAAAAGGTTTGTCAAGAGTGTCAAACAGCAGGCTGTCCTAGTTGCGATTTTACAGGATTTAAAGACAGAGTGATGATAAGCGAGAGTCTATTTGTAGATGACAAGCTCAAAAGATATATAGAAAAAAATTATCAAAAAACCAAACTAACCAAAAAGCTAAAAGGTAGCTACAAAACTATCGCACAAAAAACAAAAGAGCTTATAGCTCGTGGCATCGTCGTTGTATAACTATACCATAACTTATATCAAAAATAGCAAAACAGAAAAGATAGATATATGGGCTACAGATGAAAAAGCCCTAAAATCACACATGAGGTATCCAAAAAATATTATAAACATACAGGTCAAAAACAGGTTTCAGCCGATGAAACTAAAAAAGTCTATCAAAAATATAGATGAGATAATAGACAATCTAGATCTGCTACTGCGAGCAAATATCAAGATAGACGAAGCTATAGCACTGCTACAAGATAGATACAAATCCGGCACAAACGAGCATATATTTTTGAGCGAATTTTTGACACATTTACAAAAAGGCGACAATATATCGGCAGTATTTCAAAACACCAGATACCATATAAACCAAGATATAGTATCGTTTATGAAGTTAGCCGATAGCGCGGACAATATAGCAAATATAGTATCAAATCTAAACACAATATTGAAAAAGAGCAAAGATATAAGAGAGACAATACAGGCAAAATTTCGATACCCTATCATGCTGGCATTTATGCTAGTAGTCAGTGCTGTATTTTTGTTTGTAGTAGTTTTGCCGAAGTTTTCTTATATATTTTCTGTATTTGGCGAAAACTTGCCATATATTACGGTGCTGTTTTTAAAACTAAAGACCCATTTTCTATCGGTTTTTGGCTTAGGAGTTGGCATGTGTGTTGTCGTGGTGTCTAGCTACAAACTAGCTAGAGTTAGGCATATAAAGTTTCGCATTCTAACTGACAAGATAAAACTTTTTCACATAGGATTTATAAGCAAAATTTTGTATCAAATCGAGATATATAAGCTGTTTTTGTCGTTGTTGTCTGTGCTAAAAGCAAACTACAACTTCACGACAGCATTGCAAATAGCAAAAGAAACTATGACCAACAGCTATATTTTATCAAGATTGGATAACATGTTGGCTGGACTAGAAAAAGGCGACTCTATATACGATCTGTTTGAAAGCTCGAAACTTTTTGAACCATTTGTGTATAGACTGGTAGGATTTTCACAACTAAACAGAGATATAGATGAAACTATAGGCAAAATATCTTTCATATACGAAAACAGATTGAGCAAAAATATAGACAATCTATCGGCAGTGATAGAGCCTGTGTTGATAATAGTCATAGGTTTGTTTGTGTTGTTTATGATGTTGGCAATATTTTTGCCAGTGTGGGAGCTAGGCACGATAATAAGATAAGGATAGATATGAAAAAAGCAGTAGAAGATATACTTAAATATGTAGGCGAAGATATAGACAGAGATGGTCTCAAAGATACACCAACAAGAGTGCAGAGATCTTGGGAGTTTTTGTGTAGTGGCTACAATATGAACCCCAAAGATGTCATAGCACAAGCGATGTTTGATACAGACAACCAACAGATGGTAGTCATAAAGGATATAGAGTTTTATTCTATGTGTGAGCATCATATGTTGCCAATTATCGGCACAGCAAATATAGCATATATACCAAACGGCAAAGTAGTGGGTCTATCGAAAATACCTCGTGTGGTGGATATATTTGCTAGACGACTACAGATACAAGAGCAGATGACCAAGCAGATAGCCGATGCTATAAGCGACACTATAGACCCACAAGGTGTAGCCGTGATGATAAAGGCCAGACATATGTGTATGGAGATGAGAGGGGTTCAGAAAAAATCAAAGACTATCACATCGTCACTCAATGGATTGTTTCAAACCAATAGCAAAACTAGAGCAGAATTTTTCAAGATAATATCATGAAAGCCGAACTTCTATGCCCTGCTGGCAACTTCGAAAAACTTAAAATTGCTATAGCATATGGAGCAGATGCTGTATATGGTGGTGTGAGCCACTTTTCACTTCGCATAAGAAGTAGCAAGGAGTTTACATATGAAAGTTTCAAAGAAGCGATAGATTATACACACAAAAAAGGCAAAAAAATCTATGTCACGATAAATGGCTTTCCATTTAACTCTCAAATAGAACTTCTCAAAAAACATATCATCAAAATCGCCTCATATGAGCCAGATGCACTCATAGTAGCCACTCCCGGAGTGGTAGTTTTGTGCAAACAGTTAGCACCAGATATACCGATACACCTATCAACTCAAGCTAATGTCATGAATTATCTAGATGCAAAAGTTTACTACGATATGGGAGTCGAGCGGATTATCGTAGCACGAGAGATAAGTCTAGGCGATATAATACATATCAAACAAAAACTTCCAAAACTACACATAGAAGTATTTGTGCACGGTTCCATGTGTTTCGCATATAGTGGGCGATGTCTGGTAAGCTCGGTGCAGATGGGTAGAGTGCCAAACCGCGGAAGCTGTGCAAATGACTGCCGATTTAACTACACTTTATATGCCCAAAATGACGACCATGGCACACTTTTTAGACTAGAAGAGCAGCCAGATATAGGCACATATATATTCAATGCCAAAGATATGAACCTGTGTTCGCATATAGAGGAGATACTAAAAAGCGGTGCAGTAGATAGTTTAAAGATAGAGGGTCGCACAAAGTCCTCCTACTATGTAGCGGTCACAGCAAAGACCTATAAAGCTGCTATAGATGACTATTATAGCGATAAATTTCAAGCAGACAAATATCAAAAAGAGTTAAATACCACCAAAAACAGAGGTTTCACCGATGCATATTTGATACACAAGCCGTTTGAAAAGCAAGGTGACCAAAACTACGACTATGCGTTAAGCTCTGGAGGGTTTGAAGTGTGTGGGTTTGTGGTTCAAGATGAGAGACACTTTATGTGCAAATACAAAATATATCCAGATGACAAGCTAGAGATATTTGCCCCAAAAGATGCTATCATAGATGAGATAGACAACGATATAGGCAATATATACAAAAAGGATGGCACCTACTATATAAAGTTTAAAAAACTTATCACAAAAGAGGACAGAGAGCTAGATAGTGTCCATAGTGGCAACTTAAATCCTATCAAACTACCCACACCACTACCATATATGACTATGTTTAGAGTAGAGACTACACCAGCTTTATAAAGTCAGAGAGTATCTCTCTCTTGACACCGCCGAAATTTATCTTCAGTTTATATGACTTGCCTACTAGCTTGGCTATCTCTATGATGCCTAGACCAAATACTTCGTGTTTGACTGCATCACCTTTTTTGAAACTTTTTGACCTTTGTATAGTCAGGCCGCCTTGTATCAAACCGCTCTCGCTTAAAAATCTGCTTTTGTTCAATATCGCTCTGCGACCTTTGTAGAAACGGTTGTGCACGAAACTCAATGTCAGAGTAGTTTTCGCCCTCGTAAATGCGACATATCCCAACCTTCTCTCCTCTTGTATATCAGTATTTGGTAGTGGGAAAAACCCCTCTTCAAGTCCTACTACAAATATATGCTCATACTCTAAGCCCTTGCTTGAGTGTATGCTCAAAAGTGATATAGCATCGTCATTTAACTCGCCTTTCTCTACAGACAGTGAAATTTTATTTAGGAAGCTCTCCATGTCATGGCTCGAATCTTCTAAAAAATAGTCTCTAGTCAATGCATAAAACTCATCTATATTTGCTGCTCTATCTTGACCATCTGGCATAGCTTTGTAGCTTTTTCTTATCTCAAATATATCTTCAAAAGCATCTACAAAAGTCATCTTACTATTTGCTAGTATCTCTTGTAGTTCTAATATAGATGCTACAAACAGCTTGAGAGTTCTGTAGTTTTTTTTGCCTATTAGTGCTATCATATCTTCGTTTTGTTCGTCATCTAGAAGCTCAAATATAGATCTGTTTGTCTGTTTGGACATCGTGTCAAGTTTATCTATAGTAGCTTTGCCTATGCCTCGTTTGGGCGTGTTGGCTATCCTCTTAAACGAAAAGTTGTCAGTAGGCTGGACTATAGTCCTGAAATACGCCACAATATCCTTGATCTCCATCCTTTCATAAAATCTCTTGCCACCTATAAGTTTATATGCTATACCAGCTTTGGTTAGTCCATCTTCTAACTGTCGGCTTAGTGCATTTACTCTATACAATATCGCTATGTCATTTGGATTTTCGCCACTAGCTACTAGTGTGTTGATATCTCTTATGATCTTTTGTGTCTCAAGCCGTTCGTCTATAGATTCATATACTTTTGGTTTATCGCCTTTCTCTTTGGTGCCTATAAGTTTCTTGCCTAGCCTGTCTTGGTTGTGTTCTATTAGTAGGTTTGCATATTTAAGTATCTGATGTGTAGAGCGATAGTTCTCCTGTAGCTTTACTACTTTTATCTTTTTAAAATATTTATCGAAGTTTAGGATATTTGCTATCGTAGCACCTCTCCACTCGTATATGCTTTGGTCGTCGTCTCCTACTACACATATATTTGTGTGTGAGGTTAGAAGCTTTTGTAAAAGATTAAACTGAAGTTTGTTTGTGTCTTGATATTCATCTACCATGATATAACGATACTTTTCGCTTGTAGCTATGGCGACATCATCAAACTGTGAGAGTATTTTGTATGGCAAAAGCAACAGATCATCAAAATCAACCAGGTTATTTTTTTGTAGATAGTTTTCGTATTGTTCATATACTACAGCTGTAGCAGCACTATCTTGTCCTCGCAGGAGCTTGGCATCGTCTATAGTTTGCAAACTATTTTTAAACTTTGATATATCTGTAGCTACCTGTCTAGCATCTATATCTTTGTCCAAACTTCGCAATATCCGTTTCTTGTCATCTGTGTCTATGATCATGAAGTTGTTTTTTCGCCCAAGTCTATCTATATGTAGCTTCAAAAACAACAATCCAAACTTATGAAAAGTGCACAAAAGCGGAGGTATAGCCACATCGTCTATGAGGCTCAATGCTCTGTTTCTCATCTGTGAGGCTGCTTTGTTTGTAAATGTCAGTGTCAATATAGAGCTAGGACATATACCCAAAGAGACCAGATATGCCAGTCTAGTAGTGATGGTTAAAGTCTTGCCACTACCTGCACCTGCTAGTATAAGCATAGGTCCATCTATGTGTTTGACTGCTTCTATTTGAGCATCGTTTAGTGTGCTGAAGTTAAAATTATTTGACATATATTGACCTTTTTTATATATTTTATCGTTTTTCGCTTAAGGTTAGTTTAAAAAAATTATGATATAATTAAGAAATTTTTATAAAATAAGGAGTAAAACTTATGAATTTTAACAATAATAAGATTAAAAATAGAAGAAACTTTCTCAAAACTGCTACTACATTTTGTGGCTTAGGATGGCTAGCTTCTGCAAGTCTTTATGCAAACGATGACGACATACATGCCGAGCTATCGCAGGAACTATTTGGCAACACAAGCTCTATAAATGAAGATATCCAAAACGATATATTTGGCAAGGTTACAGACGAGGGCTACGAAGAGATACCGCAAAAGTTTACAGCATCTACCGATATGGATACAGCAGAATCAAGACGACTACAACTACACAATACACACACAGCCCAAAGGCTAGATATAATATACTATCAAGACGGCAAATATCTCAAACAATCTATGAGTGCTATAAACAAAATCATGGCAGACCATAGGACTGGAGAAGTCGCAAATATGGACAAAAGATTGGTGGATTTGCTATATAGTATAAAAAAGCGAACCAACAACTCTTCTGGTTCATATATCAATATAATATCAGCATATAGATCGCCCATGTCAAACAAGAAACTTAGAAGACGAAGCAAAAAAGTAGCGAAAAACAGCTTTCATATGAAAGGTCAAGCCATAGATATAAGTATAGACAAGGTTCGCTTAAGCCAAGTGAGAAAACAAGCAAAACTACTACACAAAGGCGGAGTAGGATATTATCCACGGTCACGATTTGTTCATGTAGATGTAGGCGATGTCAGAAGCTGGAGAGGATAAACCACACAACGCTTGACACATGAGACCAAACAAGCGGTGCGATATATGCTGTTTTCATCATTTTTATTTGCTTTTACTGGAGCATTTGCAAAGCTTTTGTCATCAAATATGAGCTCGGTGGAGGTCGTGTTTTTTCGCAATATCGTAGGTGTAGTATTGATATCTTTTGCTATATACAAAAACCCAATAATCCAAAAAGGTGGCAGACCGTTTTTGCTTTTTTTTAGAGGATTTATCGGTTTTGTTGCACTTTTGATCTATTTTTACAACATTGCAAACATATCTTTAGCCGAAGCACAGACATTTAACAAAATCTCACCCATATTTACCGCTATTTTTACATATATGTTTTTAGACGAAAAACTCTCAAGGCTCGCCGTGTTTGGTGTAGCAGTTGGGTTTGTAGGAGTGTTGTTTATCACAGGGTTTGATATATATTCTCTAAGCAAGACAGATATACTGGGTATATTTAGTGGAGTTTTAGCTGGACTGGCTTATACTTCTATACGAGAGCTTAGAAGCTATTATGACAACAAAATTATAGTGCTGTCATTTATGGTCACAGGCACTGTTGGACCACTGGTGCTTATGATAATAGCAAACTATTTTGAAGTTGTGTATTTAGATTGGATGTTTGCCACATTTGTCACTCCGTCTGCTATATCGTGGGTATATATAGCAGGGCTTGGGCTTTTTGCTACTGGCTCACAATACTTCATGACAAAAGCATACAGTATGGCACCTGGCGGAATCATAGGCACGATAAGCTATAGCAATATCATATTTTCTATCGTTATAGGGGTCGCCCTAGGTGACAAATGGCCTACAGTATCTATATATATAGGTATTTGTTTGGTGATAATCAGTGGCTTTTTTGTCACAATATCGCCAAAATCACGAAAAACTGGCTTAGTTTAAATATTTTTAGATAAAATAACAAAAATTTAAAGGCAAAATATGTATGCGATTATAAAATGTGGCGGAAAACAGTATAAAGTCCAAGAGGGCGACATACTTGATGTAGATAAACTTAGCAAAGAACCAAAAGAGGAGATCACTATAGATGATATCATCGCTATAGATGATGGCAAGCTCAAGACAGCTTCGGCAGTCAAAGACAGCAAAGTTATAGCAAAAGTGCTAAATGAAGGCAGAGACAAAAAGGTCACAATATACAAAAAACGGCGAAGAAAAGATAGTAAGCTCAAACGAGGTTTTAGACGAAGCTATACCAAAATTCAGATCAGCAAAATAGTAGCATAAGGAAAATATATGGCACACAAAAAAGGACAAGGTTCCACCAATAACAACAGAGATTCAGCAGGACGAAGACTAGGAGTCAAAAAATTTGGCGGTGAGAAAGTGATAGCAGGTAATATAATCCTGCGACAACGAGGCACGAAGTTTCATGTAGGCAAAAATGTAGGCATAGGCAAAGACCACACAATATATGCTCTCATAGATGGTGAAGTTAAGTTTGAAAACAAGGACAGAAAACGAAAAAAGATATCTGTATATTAGATTATAGTATTAAATGTTTGTAGATATTGTCAAGCTTTCTTTGTCCTCTGGTAGAGGTGGAGAGGGTTGCACCTCCTTTAGGAAAGAGAAGTTTGTAGTCAAAGGCGGTCCAGATGGTGGAGACGGTGGCAAAGGCGGAGACCTGTTGTTGCTAGTATCAAACAATACAGATACTTTAAGCTCATTTGCAGGCAAAAAACATCTCAAAGCAAAAGATGGTATCCAAGGTAGTGGAGCTAGATGTTCTGGCAAAAGTGGCGATGACCTAGTGCTAAAAGTCCCACCTGGGACTCAAGTATTTGACGATGATACTGGAGAGTTGCTACACGACTTGACAAATGATGGCGATGTTGTAAAACTACTCATAGGCGGCAAAGGCGGTCTGGGTAACTATCACTTCAAATCATCGAGAAATCAAACACCACACTACCACCAGCCAGGGCTAAAAGCAGTAACTCTATCTGTCAGATTGGAGCTCAAGCTCATAGCCGATGTAGGTTTAGTAGGCTTCCCAAATGTCGGCAAATCCACACTTATATCAACTGTGTCAAATGCCAAACCACACATAGCCAACTACGAATTTACAACTTTGATACCAAATCTAGGAGTAGTCAAAAGTGGCGAATACACTAGCTTTGTCATGGCAGATATACCCGGTATCATAGAGGGTGCTAGTGTAGGGCGAGGCTTGGGACTGGAGTTTTTGCGACACATACAGCGAACCAAGACGGTGCTATATATGCTAGATGTATCACACTATATACCTGTGCTAGAACAGTTTGTAACCCTAAGCAAAGAGCTAGAAAAATACTCAAAAACATTAGCAGACAGTAGTTTTGCTGTAGTTATAAGCAAAATAGACACTATAGACGATGAAAAATTAGAGGATATTACCAAAGAGATATTTGAATTTTTTGCAGTTACAAAAAG
This sequence comes from Arcobacteraceae bacterium, assembly GCA_029934475.1. Lineage (GTDB taxonomy): Bacteria > Campylobacterota > Campylobacteria > Campylobacterales > Arcobacteraceae > B24-G6. The sequence goes on along the minus strand of JAOZMC010000011.1, from coordinate 5,433 downwards.
CAAAAAACTACGATACAAACCACAAGAAAACTTAAGCTACTATTTTCAAGATATAGATGACACAGACGATAGTCTGCCATATTTTATCATGCCTATATCATCAGCTACCAACACAAACACAAAGCCACTATGCTATGCCTTGCAAGATATGATAACCAATAATAAAAATAAAATTTTATAGTTATTTATGACGGTCTATAGCTTGTCGTAAATCTCTTTTAACTTAGCATACAGCTCGTCGAAATTTATATTTTTGTTGTCATGTAGTATCTTGACTAGGTATTCGTTGTCCTCTTTGCCGTTCCATGTTTTGGTATATTTGCCCTCTTTATAGCCGTGGTCTTGACGAAATTTGTTTAAGCAGTTTTTTGCTAAATATGTGATATGTAGATCGCTTATGCTGTATTGACAAGAAGCACAAAGGTCAAAATAACTCTCCAAAAGTTTGACTAAGTCTTTTTCTCTTGTCTTGTCATCTATAGCTATATTTAAAGCCTTTTTCATGACAATCTCGGCATCGGTTAGCACTTTTTTGTTCTCAAAAGATGAGGCTACATCGTAGCTCATATGGTCTTGAATAAGTCGTGAGGATGTTTTGAAGCTACACTCTTGGAGTAGCAAACTCAATATGAAGTGCCATATATCGCTAAGCTCCACTTTGACATTGTTTATATCTGGCTCTTGGTTTATATTTTTCCAATGTTTCCACGGAAGTGAGTCTATGAGCTCTGCTGTCTCCATATATATACATCTAGCCCAGCTTATCTCTTTTTGGTATTTGTTTATCCCTAGCTCCCAGTTTGGTCCATTTGTCTCATCGTTTAGTCGCTTTTGTTGTGTTAGCATATCGTTTATCATAGTCTCTCCAATACAAAGCCCCTATCGTGGCGAGCTAAGTCTTTATAAAATTTCGACCATTTTACTGGAAAATTCTTAAAGTATCGTGACAAGCTATCTTTTTGGTCGTAGCCTATCTCACATATCAAGTATCTACTGTCGTGAGTGAAAAACTGTTTGATAATCTTTTTGAGTAGTTCATCGCCTATCTCTCCACCATACAGAGCAGTATCTGGTTCATGAGACAAACTTTTGTGAAGTTCTGCTCCTGCTTGTATATATGGTGGGTTTGACACTACCATATCAAACTTTTGGTTGCTGATATTTTCATATAGGTCACTTTTGATCACTTTTATATTGTGTTCTTGGTTGTGTAGTGTTATGTTTTTTTGTGTGTTTTCTATAGCTTTTTGGCTTATATCTACAGCTGTTATGGTGATATTTGGTATCATTTTGGCTAGCATTATAGATACGACACCACTGCCACATCCTATCTCTAGCACGGTTGGGTTTGGTATACCTCGCAGTATCTTTATAGCCTCATCTACTAGTAGCTCTGTCTCTGGTCGAGGCACAAGCACACCATCACCTATAAAAAACTGCTCACTATAAAAGCACACATCGTTTGTGATATATTCTATGGGGTAGCCTGTGGCTCTTTTGTCTATTAGACTCATAATCTCATCTACTATATCGCACTTTTGGTCGCTATGTTTGTGTAGATATGTGATATCCTTTTGTAAAATATGGCACAAAAGTATCTGCACCTCTTTTTGTGCTGTGTGAGTGATATTTTCAAGTGTGTAGCTGTGTTTATCTATGATATCTTGGTAAGTCATGGCAAATTGTATCATAAAAGCCTAAAATATAGTAAGTATTATAATATTATGGTATAATAACAAAAAAAAAGGATAACAGATGAAAAAATTTTTGATGATGATCGTGTTTGTGAGTGTATCAACTGCACCACTATTTGCCAAAAGTGGTATAGACTTAGAGCTAGGTGTGGGAGCTTGGACTCCTACTTTGGGAGGACATCTAAATTTTACTGGTGGTGATGCGGCTGGGACAGAAGTAGAGTTTGATGATATGGAGTATGAAAAAGACAATGGTAAATATATGTATATGGACTTCAACCATTTTGTGCCAGTGTTGCCAAACATTCGTATAGAAAAAACTGATTATAAGATAGTAGGTGAAGCTGAAAATATACCACTCAAAGTATTCGGTTTTTTGGTAAATAGCGATGCCGACTTGACTATAGATATGGATCAAACAGATATCATCATCTATTGGAGTTTGCCTTTTGTATCTACTGCTACTGGCGGAGTGTTTGATATAAATATGGGGCTTGACGCGAAAAAATACGACGGCACTATACTGCTAGAACGAAAGATTCTTGGTGTCTCTACTACTGTTGAAGAAGCCGAGATAGACCAGACTTTGCCTTTGATATATCTCAACTTCATACTTGATATACCATTTACTCCTATCAAGCTAGATGCGACTACTAAGTTTGTATCATATGATGGAGCGAAGATATCTGACAACAGTTTCAAGCTAAGCTACAAGCTACCATTTTCAAATGCCTTGGTAGATGTAAATCTTGACGTAGGATATAGAATCCAAAATATAACTATACCAGATAGTCTAGTAGATGATTTGGATCTAGATATGGATACCAAAGGTGCTTTCTACGGTGTGAGTGTCAAGTTTTAGTCTGAGAGTTTAGTTTTGTTGGCTATAATCGACTACAACATGGGCAACCTATCGAGTGTAAAAAATGCTTTTGACAAGATAGGAGTCAAGGCTCAAGTAGTATCAAACCCAAAAAGTTTGAAAAACTACGACAAAATCATCTTGCCTGGAGTAGGTGCATATGCAGATGCTATGGCACACTTGCAGCAGTGCGGTATGGACGATGCCATCAAGCAGTTTGCCAACACAGGCAAGCCTGTATTTGGAGTATGTCTAGGATTGCAGCTACTGTTTGACAGTAGCGACGAGTTTGGCTATACCAAAGGTCTAGGACTAATACCCGGCCGGGTAGTGAAGTTTGACATAGAGAAACTCAAAAAGATCAAACTCAAAGTCCCACAGATGGGCTGGAACAAGATAATCACAAACAGAAACAAACTTTTCGACAAAGCAACCGACCCATATCTCTATTTCGTGCACTCTTTTCATGTAGTATGCGACAGCTCATATATCATAGGAGAGACTACATATGGCTACAGCTTTGCCTCTGCTGTTTGTCGTGACAATATATATGGTATGCAACCCCACCCAGAAAAATCACACAACGAAGGACTGCAAATATTACAAAATTTTTGCAATCTTTGACAACTTTAAGCAAGTTTAGATAAAATTAGTTTCAAAAAAGGATAAATATGTTAAATAGAAATATGAGTGCGACAGCAGTTGCTACAACACCGCGGATACAATATGTAGATAGATCACACATGATGAGCTTCTTGCGAACCACTTATCAGCTTTTCGCTGGTTCACTTCTAGCTGGAGCTACAGGGGCTTATATAGGATTGGGCTTTGCTGCTACTATATCAAGTTGGTTTTGGGGGTTGGTGATACTTGAGTTTGCTTTGCTTTTTGCAGCATTTAAGTTAAAAGAGAAGCCAGTAGTAAATATAGTAGTGCTTTTTGCATTTACATTTGTGAGCGGATTGGTGCTAGCACCTCTACTAGTCAATATATTAAATATACCAAACGGCGGTAGTATAGTAGCACAAAGCTTTGTCATGACCTCTGTAGCTTTTGGTGGCATATCTATGTTTGCACTGACTACCAAACGAGACTTCAGTTCTATGGGCAAGATGTTGTTTATATCGCTTATCGTGTTGATAGTAGCTAGTGTTATAAATATTTTCACCCAGTCTACAATGTTTCAACTTGCCATCTCAAGTGTAGGGGCTATACTGTTTAGTGCTTTTATATTGTATGATACACAACAAATAGTCCGCGGAGCATATGCTACACCTATAGAAGCGGCGATATCGTTATATCTTGATTTTCTCAATCTTTTTATATCGTTGTTGCAAATATTTGGTATATTGGGGTCAGATGACTAACAAAGGTATCTATAGGCTTGTTGATGCAAATATCAACAGGCTTAGTGAAGCCTTGCGAGTGGTGGAAGATATATTTAGATTTATCTTAGATGACAAAACTACCACAAAAGCACTGAAAGAGCTACGACACAACTGTCAAATAGGCAACTACGACAAGCTACTACAAGCACGAGATATACAAGGCGATGTCTCGAAGATGAGTATCAAAAGTGAGCTAACACGAGAAAATATCAAAGATATAGCAGTAGCCAACTTCAAAAGAGCATGTCAAAGCAGCAGAGTGTTAGAAGAGGTATTTAAGCTAAACTCTAGCAAAAAGTCAAACTACTTCAAACAGATAAGATATGAGTTATACAATATAGAAAAAAATCTTTCAAAAACTTCAAAAACGGCAAAAGCCACGACAAACAGAAGACCGATCAAAAGAAAATAGCCAAAAGTCAAAAATTAAAAAAAAGGTCAAACACAAAACTGTTTGACCTTGGGTTATCTTGTGTAGTTTATACTAGCAAGATGGAACATTGCCAGAATCATTTGCATATTCATGGAAAAAGTCATATAAGTGTGGAAGATATTTGTCTTTCACATCTTTTACTTTTGGACATTGTTTTATGATCTCCGCTTCTAGTTTGGCACCATTGCCTAGAGCTTTCCACTCGGCTTGTGAGTGTTTTTTTGACATAGCAGCACCATCAAACCCACAGTCAGGCTTGAGCTTTTTTATAAAAAGCTTCTGCCCCTTGCTTACATTGGCAGATGCCACAGTAGATGTCAGTGCCATAAGCACACCAGTAGTTAAAACTATTTTTAACATTTTGTTCATATCGTCTCCTTTTATTAAGTTTGCAATTATAACAAAAAAAGCTTAAACTTTCTTTGGGTTTGCAAATTAGTTTGCAAATTTAAGTTTCAAGTGATATTTTGGAGTAATTTTGTGATTTGTGTCTTAAATATAGTTTATATAAGTTTAATTGGATAAAATACAATACTTTTTTTAAGTTCATCTTAAAACTAGGTAGTATTGAGACTATATGTCTTGAGAAGCTTGAGCGATGCTTTATGTCTATATCATACAATCGTTACAAACCAAATTTAAGGAAAAATATGCCTACGATCAATCAGCTCATAAGAAAAGAGCGAAAAAAAGTTGTGAAAAAATCACAATCGCGTGCACTGAACTCATGCCCCCAACGGCGAGGAGTATGCACTAGAGTTTATACCACAACTCCAAAGAAACCAAACTCAGCTTTGAGAAAAGTTGCCAAAGTTAGACTTACTACTGGATATGAAGTGATATCATATATAGGTGGCGAAGGACACAACCTCCAAGAACACAGCATAGTGCTAGTGCGAGGCGGACGAGTCAAAGATCTACCCGGTGTGAAGTATCACATAGTCAGAGGAGCTTTGGACACCGCTGGTGTAGCATCGCGAACAGTTGCCAGAAGTAAATACGGCACCAAAAAACCAAAGAAATAGGAGAATCAGATGAGAAGAAGAAAAGCTCCTA
>JAOZMC010000038.1 GCA_029934475.1 Arcobacteraceae bacterium | reverse complement strand
TGAGCAATGAAAAACTCATGGACGGTATAGATACACTCAAATAGCAGTATATCTACGCTAAAAGAGAGAGGGGGTTAATTCCCCCTTTTTTTGACACTTTTTTATATAAGTTTAAGTTATTGAAAATATATCTTAAGTTTATTTAAAGGAGCGAATTATGACCGAACGAAGAGAGTTTATATTAAATTCAGTCAGGACAGCAGGACTGGTGTCGTTGGCGGGATTGACATGGAGTGCTTATGTAGATGAAGTGATAGCAAAGACACTAATCTTACGACCACCTGGAGCTATAGATGAGCAGGATTTTTTGGCTACTTGTATAAAGTGCGGTATGTGTGTGGAAGCGTGCGCCCACAGAGACAACCTGCCACTACACGGCAAACCTACGTTGATGTTGGCTAAAACCGGCTCAAACAGACCTATTGGGACTCCATATTTCATAGCTAGAGATGTACCGTGTTATATGTGCCCAGAGATACCTTGTGTGCCTGCATGTCCAACTGGAGCATTGAGCGAGAACTTGGTAACCACTAAAAAAAAGCTTGATATCAACAAAGCTAATATGGGGCTAGCAGTAGTGGACAAACAAAGCTGTATAGCATTTTGGGGTATACAGTGCGATGCTTGTTATCGAGCTTGTCCGCTACTAGACAAAGCTATCACAGTAGAATACAGCAAAAACGAACGCACAGGAAAGCATGCATATATGAAACCCATAGTCCATGCGGACCACTGCACAGGATGTGGGCTGTGTGAGCTGGCATGTGTGACTGAAAAGCCAGCGATTTTTGTGCTACCTTTGGAAGTGGCACTAGGCAAAGCAGGAGACCACTATATCAAAGGTTGGGACAAAAAAGATGAAAAAAGAGTCAAAAATGCAAAAGCTAGGTTGAATACTACGGAGATAAACAAAAAAAGTGCTATAGATAGCCTAAACGATGCAGGAGACTTATACTGATGAAAAATTTTATAAAACTAAACAAATATTTGTATTTGAGACGAGCGACACAGCTGGGTGTATTGTTTTTGTATTTTGGTGCAAATGCTTGGGGTTGGAAAATACTCACAGGAAATTTCAGTTCATCGAAGCTGTTTGATATGATACCTTTGGGCGATCCATTTGCAAGTTTACAAATGTTTTTTGCAGGAGCTGTCATATCTGTAGATGTGATGATAGGTGCAGTCATAATCGCTCTGTTTTATGCTATGGTAGGTGGCAGAGTTTTTTGTAGCTGGGTTTGCCCTATCAATCCTATCACAGATCTAGCTAGCTATTTACGGCGAAAATTTGAGTTCAACAAAATATCAAAAAGACAACCATCTACTAGAAGCATACGATACTGGGTGCTAGGGCTAAGCCTTGTGCTATCTGTGTTGTTGGCAGTGCCGGCATTTGAGTTTATATCACCTATATCTATGGTTCATCGTGGTATTATATTTGGGTTTGGTTTCACATGGGCTGTGATATTGGTCATATTTTTATTTGATATGTTTGTGTTGAAAAATGGTTGGTGTGGTCATGTTTGTCCTCTAGGGGCATTTTATAGTCTAGTCGGCAGATATAGCTTGATACGGGTTTTTCACGATGTAGATAAGTGTACCGAGTGTATGAAATGCAAAGAGGTATGCCCAGAAGTTCAAGTGCTACCTATGATAGCCAAACGAACAGAGCAAGTCAGCGACAGCACATGCACCAACTGTGCTAGATGTATAGATGTATGCGAAGAGGATGGAGCATTGAGCTTCTCAATTTTAGGCAAAAAGGCTTGAACAGAAGGGAGTTGTTTGGTCGATTTAACTTTGTCAAAAAAGAGAAAACCGACTACAAACCCACGATAAGACCACCGTATTATAATCAAGAACAGGATTTTGAGCTATGCTTGGATTGTGAAGACAAACCATGCATAGTATCGTGTGAAGAAAATATAATATATCTAAAAGACCACAAACCATCGCTAGAGTTTCAAAGTGGTGGTTGTACATATTGTGATGATTGTGCTGTAGCCTGTCCATCTGGAGTCTTGGATATAAAATATAAAAAGTATATCAAAGCTTCGTTTAAGATAGATACGATAAAATGTATGAGCTGGCAAGGGACGATGTGCTTTAGTTGCAAAGACCCATGCGGTGAAGGAGCTATAGTTTTCGATGGTTTGTTTAAACCAATCATAGATGATAGCTTGTGTACTAGCTGTGGGTTTTGCGTCAAACCATGTCCTACCGTGGCTATAGAGATATTTGAAAATAAAAAGGAAAATATATGTTGAAAAAATTATTGATAATAATATATTTGTTGTTTGTTTCACTACAAGCAAACAGTATAGTGCCTACCAAAAAGATAGAAGTAAGTGCAGGTATCACCGATATGGTTGTGTCTAAAAACAAACTTATAGTAGCCACGACAGATGGCAAAGTAGATATAGTAGATGTGACAACTGCCAAAACTATAAAAACTATAAAGCTAGACAAAATCAAAGATTTTGTAGGAGAGCTAATAAATCCAAAAATATATAGTGTAGATAGCATAAACGATAAAATCCTCATAGTAGCACAAGTATCAAAAGGATACAGTGAGATATATGAATTTATAGGCGATAAGCTGGTCAAAATAGTATCAAAAGAGAAAAAGATGTTTATACTTAGAGCGAAATATATAACAGATAGCAAAATACTATTTGCAACTATAGGCAATGAGATGTATAGTTATGATACCGCTACCAAAAAAAGAGTATGGAAAAACCATATATCGTATTCTAAGTTTTCATATTTCAAGATGAGTGCAGACAAGACCACCGTAGTTATAAGCGACGAGAGTGGCGATCTCAAACTACACAGCATAAAAGATGGACGACTACTCGAAAAATTTACTAAAAACAACTTGGACAATGTGTTTCAGATAGATTATAAAAATGATATGATAATAACAGCAGGACAAGATATGAAAACATTTGTCATAGATACCACTACAAAAGATAGCTACAAGATAAAGGCAAATTTTCTAGTATATAGCTGCGCTTTCAATAGCGATGCATCTATAGGAGCTTATTCAAAATATCAAAACAATGATGTATCTGTATTTGACACAGAAAGTAAAAGAGAGATAGCTATATTAACTGGCAACAAGATGAACATAAGCAAAATACTATTTCTAAACAACAAAGAGATATTTGTAGCATGTGATGACAAACAACTAAACTATTATAAGCTAAAATAGATGAAAATAGTAGTAGCTTTGACAGGCTCTAGCGGTGTACGACTAGGTATAAAGTTTCTCAAATTTATAGCAAAAACTCAAGAAGTATATGTGATAATATCACAAAGTGCCAAAAAAACTATGGTATTGGAGAGTTGTGAGTGCTTGCCAAACGATGAAAATATCACATATCTTGACGACAATAGTCTCGATGCTTGTGTCGCTTCTGGGTCATTTGGAGTTGATAGTATGGCAGTAGTGCCGTGCAGTATGAATAGTATGGCAAAATTTACTACAGGTATAAGCGATACACTTATCACTAGAGCATTTTCTGTCATGCTCAAAGAAAATCGCCCAGTGCTTATAGCTCCACGAGAGATGCCATACAACCAAATCCAGCTCAAAAATATGCTAAAACTTTCAAAAGTAGGAGTGCATATAGCTCCACCAGTGATGGGATACTACAGTGGCGCTCAAACGATGGAGGATATGGAAAACTTCATCGTAGGCAAGTGGTGCGATCTGTTGGGTATCAAAAACGATATATATAAAAGATGGGTTTGAGACGACCTTATATTTATAATATTTTGATATAATAATAAAAAAGGAAAAAGATGAATAGCTTGATATTTGTAAGTGCGGTTTTGTTGATGGCGATAATAGTGATATTAAGAGGTGTAAAGATAGTCTCTCAAGCTGATATGGTAGTCATAGAGCGGTTGGGTAAATTCAACAGAGTTTTAAGTGGTGGTATGAGCTTCATCATACCTATAGTAGATACGGTGAGATCTTCTATGACGACACAGGAGCAAACAATAGATATACCTAGTCAAAGTGTCATCACCAAAGACAATGTAAACATAAACATAGACGGTATAGTGTTTTGCAAGGTTCAAGATGCCCAAGATGCCACATACAATATACGATATTTCAAAGACGCTATATCAAAGCTGGCTATGACAACTTTGCGAAGCGAGATAGGCTCTATGGAGCTAGATAGCACACTATCAAACAGAGAAACCCTAAACTCAAAACTTCAAGGTGCTTTGGGTGAGGCTGCGGCAGTGTGGGGTATCAAGATAACTCGTGTGGAGATAAGTGATATATCTGTGCCACGAGAGATAGAAAAAGCTATGAATATGCAGATGGAAGCAGAGAGAGAAAAACGAGCCATACAGATAAAGGCAGAAGCCGAAAAAGAAGCTGAGATTCGTGGAGCAGAGGCATACAAACAAAGTGAAGTGCTAAAAGCAGAAGCGATAGAGCGGATGGCAGATGCAAAAAAATATGAACAAGAACAGATAGCAGCAGGACAACGACAAGCTATGGAGTCTATAAACGATGCTATGGCAAAAAACCCACAGGCATCTGAGTTTTTGCTAGCCAAAGACAGAGTCGCCGCCTTTGACAAGCTAGCTAGTAGCGACTCTACAGACAAGATGATATTGCCTTATGATGTAGCACAAATGATTGGGTCTATGAGTATTTTGGGTGATTCGTTTTTCAAAGGCGTGAGCAATGCCAACACCAACAGTTGAGTTGTTTGACCCTATAGTTCTCATATCTATAGGGATTGCACTTGTAGCATTTGAGGCTCTGTTTTTCTCATTTTTTCTGTTTTGGTTTGGGGTGGCATCTATCATGGTGGGTGCCATCTCCTATGTTATAGATTTCAGCGATGGATTGTGGCAAATATGTTCTGTAGCTGTCATAGCTATGGTGCTGTTGGTAGTTTTGAGAGCCAAAGCACTAGATAGATTTATGCGAGCAAAAAGTCGTGAGCCAAACGATGACTTCCTAAACACACCTGGTATTGGTATCATAAAAGAGGGCAAGCTGTATTTCAAAGCAACCTACTGGAATATAAACTCAGATGATGACTTCGCACAGGATGAAAAAGTCCATGTAGTCTCTACCAAAGGTGCTACAGCAGTCGTGCAAAAGATAAAAGAGACAAAATAATATTTCATATAAATTTATCTGTCCATATCGTATTGTTGGGACTTACTGTCTGGTCTGTATGGTTTCATAGCAAAAGAGTATGGCCTCCACCATCACGACATTCTTGGCAATATTATATCTATTGGAATCTATTTTATCTAGCTATCCTGTTGGATATCGTTGTGATATTTTATGAATTTGACACTTGGATCATACCAGATGCTGTGAGATATATCGTAGGTTTGCCATCTGTCGTCATAGGCTTGTCTGTCGTGTGTTATAGTGTGTCCGTGCTGGGTTTGAAAAATACCTATGGTTTAAAAGATGGATTTATAGATAAACCGCCGTATAGCTACACGAGAAATCCTCAATATGTGGGCGATATAGTCATGATATTTGGGCTGATGTTGTTTGTCAACTCTTTTGATATGGTGTATCTGTTTTTGTTGTCTATGATGATATTTATCATCATGCCATTTGCAGAAGAGTCGTGGCTAGTAGAAAGATACACAGACAAATATATAAGATACAAAAACAAGACAGTTAGATTTATTTAGAGGTGGCATACAGCTTTTAAGATAGTTATGCTATAATAATCAAAAAAAGGACAAATATGCAAGAAAACAAAAAAATTGAATATGATATAGATGGTGATATGGTATCGCTGGAGGAGTTGATAGATACTTACAAATCGTTTCATGATGATACCAAAGATGAAAAAAAAGCACTAAAATCAAGGAAAAACGAAAAAGCCCTCAAGCCATATCAAGCGGAACTAATAAAGCTACAACAACACATAGAAGCTACAAATCAAAAGATGATAATACTATTTGAAGGACGAGACGCAGCAGGCAAAGGCGGCACGATAAGACGAGTAACTAGATATATGGACGAAAAGCACTACAGAGTAGTAGCTCTTGGCAAACCAACCAAAGAACAACAATCTCAATGGTTTTTTCAAAAATATATCCAACACTTCCCGACAGGTGGCGAGATAGTCTTGTTTGATAGAAGCTGGTACAACCGTGCTATGGTCGAGTCCGTGTTTGATTTTTGCACCAAAAAGGAGCATGATGACTTCATGAAAGGTGTCAAAGGATTTGAAAAAGATTTGACAAGACAAGGCACTGTGCTGATAAAGTTGTATTATAGTGTGACAAAAGCAGAACAGGCAAAAAGATTTGACAGAAGAAAGACAGACCCACTACGACAGTGGAAGCTAAGTGAGATAGACCTACAAGCCCAAGAAAGATGGGACGACTTCACAAACACAAAATACGATATGATCAAACAAACCCACTCACACTATGCTCCATGGACCGTGATAAGATCAAACAACAAACACGATGCGAGACTAGAGTCGCTCAAAGTGATATTAAATACTATAAATTATGAGCATAGGGATGAAACTCTGGATTATACACTAGATAGCGATGTGGTGATATCTGGTGCCAGGGAAATAGAGATCATGGACGCACAAAGAACCAGCAATGGCAAGTTTATAGGTTAAGGATATACAGTGGTAGCAAACAAGACAGTAGATGAAGCAGAAAGCATAGAAGGTATAGAAAAGATTGAGAATATAAGCAAGACTGAAAATACCAAAAAAACAGATAAGATAGACAAGAAAGAAAAACACAAAAACAAGACAAAGATATGGGTCAAAAACTCCAAGCTACTATATGAAAAAGAGCTTGCCATGTTACAAGTGGAGCTTCTAAAGTTTCAAAATCATGTCAAGTCAAAGGGTCTGAAGATATTGATGATATTTGAAGGGCGAGACGCAGCAGGCAAAGGTGGGACTATCAAGAGGATTACCGAACACCTAAACCCGCGAGGTGCTAGGATAGTAGCACTAGAGAAGCCTAGCGACAAAGAGAGATCTCAATGGTATTTTCAAAGATATGCCAAACACTTGCCATCTGCTGGTGAGATAGTGCTGTTTGATAGAAGCTGGTACAACCGCTCAATGGTAGAACCTGTGATGGGATTTTGCACCGAGAGACAACATCACAAGTTTTTGAAAGATGCACCAGCTTTCGAGAAGATGATAGTAGACGAGGAAATACAGATATTTAAGTTTTATTTTTCTGTATCAAAAGATGAACAAAACAGACGATTTGTCGCTAGAGAAACTGACCCACTGAAGCAATACAAGCTGTCTATCGTAGATAAAGAATCTCAAAAACTATGGGATGAATACACTTTAGCAAAGTTTATGATGCTCAGTGCCACACATACACAAACCGCTCCTTGGACTATTATCAAAAGCGATGACAAAAAACGAGCTAGGATAAATTGTATCAAACATATATTAAGTTTCGTCTCATATCCTAGACAAATAGATAAAAAAGATATAACTACAGACAAAGATATCGTGGTATATGGTAGGGACGAGACTATAAAGATGGAGAAGTTGTTTAAGTTTTCGTTGAAATAATATCATGGCACTTTTAAGCCCACTTCTAAAATATAATATTTAGTTATGATACCAAAGAAAACTTTAAGGATATTACGATACAATAGTTCAGTTTTTGTGAATATAGGTCACCTCTAAAAACCTCTATGCTCATAGCTTTAGGTTGCTTTTTCTTATTCTTGAGTTTTAGCTTGAAGGACTAACGGGTTAATTCAAAAGCTAAAACTCAAGAATAAGAAAAAGCAAGCAAAGCCCGTAGGGAAGGGAAGTTTTCGCGAAAAAAGTCCATAAAAATTCTTGAATTAACCAGTTAGTCCTTCAAATTTTTATGAACTTTTATTCATCAAAAACTGCTCCTTCTATGAGCTATAGAGGTTTTTAGAGGTGACCTATAGCATATAAATAGTGTTTATCGTAGATGAAAGGTTTATCTGCTAGACACAAATGTAGGCTAAATAACAGTAAAACAAAGGAGAATATATGAAAAATGTTAAAAATCTATTGATAAATATATCAAAACCTAAGGGGGGGCAATAGCCTACATAGACTATTTTCAAACCGCACAGCCTCACATTTACAACACACAGGAGAAATATCATGAAAAATAACAAAATCGCAACATTGTTGCTAACAGGGTTTATGGCATTGGTTTTGGTATCATGTGGTGATAGCGGTGGCGGAGGATCTTCCGATGATGCTACAAAAACCAGTACCGACATGACAATCAATTATTGGGATGGCAGAGGTATTCTATCGCATGGCACAGAAAATTTTGAAGTGGTTACAGATTCTACTGGATCAAATATCGTCACTTCTACAAATACTGATGTTGCCGAGGTTGTTATATCTGGGAAAGATGGTTTTATCATAACTATGAAAAAACTTGGAGACACAACTATTATCATAAAAAATCTTGGTGATAGTCAATACAATGCAACTGAATTGTCTCTTGATTATAAAGTATATGAACCACTATCATCTACCAAATGTGAGATAATATCGCCGGTCCCAGATCCTATCACAAGAGCACAATTAGAGAATAAACTTGCAGTGCACAAGAGCAGATACGCAAATGACAGGGAGTCACAAGCAACTTATGAAGCCAAATGTGACATAGTCAACTCAAATATATCTGGATGGACTAGCATGGAAAATCTATTTAAAGACAATGAAGAATTTGATAGCAACATTAGCAACTGGGACACATCGAGTGTCACAAATATGAAAGGATTATTTTATAATTCTAATTTTCGTAGCGATATCTCTGGCTGGGATACTAGCAAAGTAACTGACATGAGCTATATGTTTTATGGTGCAAAAGGCTCTCATATATCTACTATGGATGTATCAAATGTAACAAATATGGAATCCATGTTTGAAAATGCAAGATGGTTTGACACAAGTATAAGCAACTGGGATGTGAAAAATGTGACAAATATGAAAAATATGTTTAAAAATGCAGTTAGATTTGATCAAAATATCAGTGATTGGGATGTATCAAATGTAACAGATATGTCAAGTATGTTTTATGATGCAGAAAAATTCAATCAAGATTTAAACTGGGACACCTCAAGCGTCACAAAAATAACCTCTATGTTTCAGGGAGCAGATAAATTTAATGGCAATATAAATGGATTTAACACATCAAATATTACAAATATGGACAGTATGTTTTGGGGTGCAGAAAACTTCAACAGAGACTTAGACAAGTGGGATACCTCAAATGTCACAAATATGTCAAATATGTTTCGCCAAGCTTATATTTTTGATGGTAATATAAGCAACTGGAACACTTCAAATGCTACAAACATGTCAGGCATGTTTTATTCAGCTTATGTTTTTGATAGAGATTTAAACTGGAACACTTCAAGCGTAACAAACATGTCACATATGTTTGCAGTAGCAGAAAAATTTAATGCCGATATCAGCAAGTGGGACACATCTGCTGTAACTTCTATGTCTAGTATGTTTTTTGGAGCAGATTTATTTAACAGTGATATCAGCAAATGGGACACATCTGCTGTAACTTCTATGTCTAGTATGTTTGAAATAGCAGAAAAATTTGATAGCAACATAACCAACTGGGACACATCTAGTGTGACAGATATGTCAAATATGTTTGCAGAAGCTTATGCTTTCAACAAAGATCTAATATGGGACACATCAAATGTGAAATCAATGTCTGGTATGTTTAAAAAAGCAGAAAAATTTGATGGTAATATAACCAACTGGAACACATCTAATGTGACAGATATGTCAAATATGTTTGCAGAAGCTTATGCTTTCAACAAAGATCTAATATGGGACACATCAAATGTGAAATCAATGTCTGGTATGTTTAAAAAAGCAGAAAAATTTGATGGTAATATAACCAACTGGAACACATCTAATGTGACAGATATGTCAAATATGTTTGCAGAAGCTTATGCTTTCAACAAAGATCTAATATGGGACACATCAAATACTACAAGTATGGGACATATGTTCAACGGAGCTACTAAATTTGACCAAGATTTAAACTGGGATACTACTAGTGTGACAGATATGTCATATATGTTTGCAAACACAGAAAAGTTTGATGGAAATATAGGTAGCTGGAATACGACAAATGTCACAACTATGAGCAATATGTTTTCCCATGCAGTCTCTTTTGATAAAGATATTCATAGTTGGACTACGACAAATGTTTCAAATATGGCAGCTATGTTTCAAGATGCTACCAAGTTCGATCAAAATATATCTAGCTGGAATGTAGCAAGTGTTACTGGTCATATTGATTTTGACTACAATACTAATAGTAGCTGGACTGCCGACGAGAAACCATCGTTTTAGTCAATATATAGAGATTTTAGTGGTAAGCTACAGTATCTCTATTAAGTCTATATATCACAAAAACTAGCCGAGGTGTTTTGTCTCAGCTAGTTTATTTTTGACTTTCGGAACCCTTGGCACTTATCAGAGAAATTTCACAGAAAGTTTTTTACAGGAAACATTTCACGAAGTGAAATGTTTCCTGTAAAACAGAACTCAACTATACCATATAATATTAAAACTTCTTCTGTTTCTACCTATCTTTTGTATCTACTACAAAATCTTTGTATTGAACTGTGGTATTTGGGCTATTTTGGTTCATATTGTCAAACCTTCTTTTGTGTATTGTATCGTATCAAACTTAAATTATGGTATAAATATAAACTTCAGGGCAAACTTCGCTCAAACTTCGCATGTCTGTGTCAATATCGCACGACTAAAGATTGTCGACAATCTTTATGTAGCTATCACTCAAGCCATATAGCCCATATGTTGGACTATCTATTTTTGGCTCTAGGCTTGTGTGTCTTTGGCTTGGGTTTTGTATTTTTCTGGAATATTTTCTAAACGACTTGATAGTCTCACAACTTCAAAGCCATGGTAAAATCGCTTCATTTTCCATATATTTCTAGCTACAAAGTCTTTTATGGTAAGGTCTCTTGTAGTTTGACTATGTGAAGCTGTGTTACTCTTTCGTTTTGTCCTATATCACTCATATCGTGTCGCTTTTATTTTTAGCAAAATAGATCCAAATCCTCCAAAACACTTTGTATATAGAGTTTTGGTGTTTTATTTTTAAAAAATAAACCTTGTTTTTCTATCCATCTTTGATAGATAGTCCCATCTTGCTCGTTTGCCATCTTTGTTTGTAGTGTATGCATCCAAATCGCAAACGATGGAACGATATACGATGCCTTACTATTTGTCAAGATCTTTATACATATTTAGAGAACTTTCAAGCTCCTTGGCACGATTTTCGGTAGTTTGTGTTTTTGAAGATGTTTCTAAAAGTGGCTGCATAGTCCCGCCCCTTGCGTCATCTGCATCAAATACAGCTTTGGTATCTCTATACTTTATCCAAGCCTTTTGAGCAGTTTTGAGTTTTTGTTTGCCTGTTTTATCCAATTTCTTTCTCAATTTATTGTAAACTGTATTTAGCTTTTTGTCTGCTACTTCATACTCTAAAGAAGCACAATGTTGCATCTCAAAATTTGTCATGGGACTTTTGCAATCAACTGCATATGACAAGCTCCAACTACACAAAAGTGCCAACAATATAACTCTAAACATATATTCTCCTTTTGTTTATAGATAACACAGCACGATACAATCATCTTGCTACACCGACACTGTCTCATCTATAAATTTGTGGTATTTTATCACAATAAACTTAAACTTCGCCTACTTGTGTCAATATCGCACAAGCTGAAGATTGTCGACAATCTTTATGTCATATATCCTATATATTTAAGCGAATTTTATTTGTAGCAAACTGGTGTATCAATATCTGTATCAAATTTTGATAAGATGTAGCATTTTGTAGAGCTTTCTTTTTAAGTTCGTATATATCATTTTCATCTATTTTCAGTGATATATCCTGTGTGTTGGTCTGCTTGACAAATGATTGTAGCATCGCTCGTCTATCGTCTATATTATTTTTGCTTTGCCATTGTCCATTTTCTACACTTTGCAATATATCTTGCTCCTGTTTATCTAAGTTTGTCATGTTTTTGCTCCTTTGTTGTATTTTTTATTCATCTGTCTCGATGGTATGATAGTCTTTAGAAATATAGAGGTATCATCCTCAACATAAGGCACGAGATAAACATAATTTTTGATATCTATCAAGACTATAAATATATTTTGGTCTGGATATTTTTCTTTGTTTGAGTGTCTTATATCATCTAGCAATCTACCATCTCCTAGTGCTATTATCACATCTTCAAAGCTCACATCTCTACTACTTTTCAAAAGTTCGTTTTTCTCTTGACTGTATCTTATGGATTTGACTACAGTCTTGTGTTGTGATAAACTATCGTGGCTTTTGTCTCGTATCATATTGACTACCTTTTCCTACTACAAATATATTGATATATTTTATCGCAACAAACTTAAACTTCATGGCAAACACCACTCAAACTTCGCCTGCCCGTGTCAATATCGCACAAGTTAAAGATTGTCGACAATCTTTATGTGGCTATGGGTCAAGCCATATAGCCCATATGTTGGACTATCGGTGTGGTGGCTTTGCTGTTTTTTGCTGTATCTATGCAGATATCAATATCTTTTCAAGCTCCAAGATGTTTCGCTCCAATTCATCTAACTTTTCATCGCAGATATAGTATATAATCTCAGAATCAACATCTACATAATGATGACTGAGTATATCTCTAGTTTTTATGATATTGCTCCAGTATGTTTCATCTGCTACTTTTTGCAAAAATAGGCTTTCTCTTTTTTGGATATTTTTGATAGTTTCACCTACTGCTTGCAGTCGCATAGATATCGCATCTAGTCGCATAAGTCCATCGTCTGTAGATAGAAAATCATCGCTAGTATGTATGCTTTCAAATCTGTTTTTGATAAGTTTTAAACTTTTCAAGATGAACTTTATCAGCTCTTTTGTGTTTGCTTTATCCATATATTACATCTTTTTGGATATTGCCTATCACTATTTGATTGCTGTTTTTGTGTTTGTGTATGAGGTCAATCTTTTTGTCAAACAATCTCTCCAGATAGTTCCAAAGTCCTGCGATATTGTCAAAAGTTTTGTTGTAAAATTCTACATATATATCTATATCGCTGTTTGTGGTTTGTTTGTCAACGGCATAGCTACCAAACAGACCAATACTAGATACACCGTAGCTATTTTGCATAAACTTTTTTTGTTTTTTGAGAGTTGTTATTATATCATATTTTGTCATAGTTTATACCTTTTTGATCTAGTCTAAATATCCACTTTTGTGTATTGTATCATATCAAGCTTAAATTAGTGCAAAGCGCCACTTAAACTTCAGGGCAAACACCGCTTGCCTGCGTCAATATCGCACAACTAAAGATTGTCGACAATCTTTATGTGGCTATCACACAAGCCATATAGCCCATATGTTGGACTATCTGTTTGGGTCTCTAGCTTGTAGTGGTATTGACTTTGTCATGTTTTGTGGCTATTTATCATCTAAAAGTATTTGTAATCTTTCGCTTATTTGCTGTGGTGATGGCAAAATATTTTCAAAATCTTTCGGCAAAGTTTCTGTCAGTTTGTATGTAGCTACTCCTATAGGTTGAGTGCTATCTTTTAGGGCATATTCTACTATCGTTCTTTTTTTATCTTTGCAGATGATGATACCTATAGATGGATTTTCGTCATCTAATTTGATAGTATCGTTTAACACAGAGAGATAAAAGTTCATCTTGCCTGTATATTCTGGTCTAAATTTTCCTATCTTTAACTCTATAGCGATGAGCGATTTGAGTCGCCTATGATATAGTAACAAATCTATGAAATACTCCTCGTCTGCTACTTCTAGTTTGTATTGATTTGCTACAAAGCTAAAGTCCGTTCCCATCTGTCCCAAAAATTCTCGTATCTTATAGACAAGTCCTATCTCTAGCTCATGCTCGCTATGCTGTGATCCTAGCTCAAGAAAGTCAAAATTATACTCATCTTTCACTGCCAGCACAGCTTGATGTTTATATTTATCTACTATTGTTTTGTCAAAATTTGTTTGGTTTGTAAGATATTGTTCATACGATTGATTTTCTATCTGATGGATTAAAATATTTTTTGTCCAGCCAAATTTCTTGGTCATACTGAGATAAAACTCTCTCGCAGTATATACTTTGCACTTTTGAAATATTAACACATTTTTTGTCCAACTAATTTCTCCAACCAGTGGTTGGAGTTTTTCGTGGTCTTTGTATTCTATATAAAACTGCCTCATATTCCAAATATTTTGTACACTAAAGCCCTTTATCCCTACAAACTCTTTTTGTAGGTCTTGAGACAGATTTTGGACTATTGATTTGCCCCATCCGTGCAGTTTTTGTCTATCTACTATGCTTTTGCCTATATCCCAATACAAGCCGATAAGCTCTTTGTTGACACTTTTGAGTGCATTGTGCTGTGCTTTTGAGATTTTCTCTTTTATATCTACTACAAAATCCTTGTATAGGTTGGTAGTATCATCTGGGCTGTGTTGGTTCATATTGTCAAACTTTCTTTTGTGTATTGTATCATATAGAGCTTAAATTATGGCGCCAAACATAAACTTCAGGGCAAACACCGCTTAAACTTCGCTTGTGAGTGTCAATATCGCACGATTAAAGATTGTCGACAATCTTTATGTGGCTATCACACAAGCCATATAGCCCATATGTTGGACTATCTGTTTGGGTCTCTAGCTTGTAGTGGTATTGACTTTGTCATGTTTTGTGGCTATTTATCATCTAAAAGTATTTGTAATCTTTCGCTTATTTGCTGTGGTGATGGCAAAATATTTTCAAAATCTTTCGGCAAAGTTTCTGTCAGTTTGTATGTAGCTACTCCTATAGGTTGAGTGCTATCTTTTAGGGCATATTCTACTATCGTTCTTTTTTTATCTTTGCAGATGATGATACCTATAGATGGATTTTCGTCATCTAATTTGATAGTATCGTTTAACACAGAGAGATAAAAGTTCATCTTGCCTGTATATTCTGGTCTAAATTTTCCTATCTTTAACTCTATAGCGATGAGCGATTTGAGTCGCCTATGATATAGTAACAAATCTATGAAATACTCCTCGTCTGCTACTTCTAGTTTGTATTGATTTGCTACAAAGCTAAAGTCCGTTCCCATCTGTCCCAAAAATTCTCGTATCTTATAGACAAGTCCTATCTCTAGCTCATGCTCGCTATGCTGTGATCCTAGCTCAAGAAAGTCAAAATTATACTCATCTTTCACTGCCAGCACAGCTTGATGTTTATATTTATCTACTATTGTTTTGTCAAAATTTGTTTGGTTTGTAAGATATTGTTCATACGATTGATTTTCTATCTGATGGATTAAAATATTTTTTGTCCAGCCAAATTTCTTGGTCATACTGAGATAAAACTCTCTCGCAGTATATACTTTGCACTTTTGAAATATTAACACATTTTTTGTCCAACTAATTTCTCCAACCAGTGGTTGGAGTTTTTCGTGGTCTTTGTATTCTATATAAAACTGCCTCATATTCCAAATATTTTGTACACTAAAGCCCTTTATCCCTACAAACTCTTTTTGTAGGTCTTGAGACAGATTTTGGACTATTGATTTGCCCCATCCGTGCAGTTTTTGTCTATCTACTATGCTTTTGCCTATATCCCAATACAAGCCGATAAGCTCTTTGTTGACACTTTTGAGTGCATTGTGCTGTGCTTTTGAGATTTTCTCTTTTATATCTACTACAAAATCCTTGTATAGGTTGGTAGTATCATCTGGGCTGTGTTGGTTCATATTGTCAAACTTTCTTTTGTGTATTGTATCATATAGAGCTTAAATTATGGCGCCAAACATAAACTTCAGGGCAAACACCGCTTAAACTTCGCTTGTGAGTGTCAATATCGCACGATTAAAGATTGTCGACAATCTTTAGGTCGCTATCACTCAACTATATAGCCCATATGTTGGACTATCTATTTTTGGCTCTAGGCTTGTGGTGATATTGACTTTGTCATGCTTTGTAGCTATTTATCATCTAAAAGTATTTGCAATCTTTGCCTCGCTCCCAAGCTCCAGCTTGGGAGTGTGTGCTTAATGTTTGTGTTACTTTTTATAGAAACTTTTTGGCTTATGCGAAAATCGCCACGGCTACTTTTGTGTGTCATTTCGGTTGTTTGTTAAGTATGCATTCCCAACGAGGACGTTGGGAACGAGTCAAGCTCCAGCTTGGGAGTGTGTGCTTAATGTTTGTGTTACTTTTTATAGAAACT
>JAOZMC010000010.1:29965-40428 GCA_029934475.1 Arcobacteraceae bacterium | reverse complement strand
GCACCGATGATATTTTCAACTCTTTGCCTGCATCTACTTGTAGGCTATCTGTAGCATACACAGTCGCACCATTTATCACTGTATCTTTGGTTGATGTGGTGGTTAGATTGTTGAAGTTAAGTTGCGAGTTGTTGTGTGTGGTTTGTAGTGGTATGTGTGCTTGTAAAATAGTAGTAAATACAAATAAAATCTTAGTTAAATTTTGGCTCATAGGGTATTATATCCTTTTTTTTCTTTATTATACTTTTAAATCAATTTATTAAACACAATAGATATACTGTTGTTGATATTTGTCTGTTTTACAGGTTATATAAAAATTTATTTCTCATATTCTTTAATATTCTTTATCGATTTTTCAAGATGATTTACAAATGGTTTAAAAAATATAAATATATATATTGGATAGTGAAGTGAGGATAAAAAAGTAAATAATAAATGTTCATAAAATGTAAAATTTGAACAGTTGTGGTCATATTCTAAAATGCCACTTCTTTGTAAGTATCCTACACCATCCATTCCGCATAGAAATATACCAACTACCAATCTATCAAATATAACAAAAAAGAATAAAAATATTAAAAAAAGGAATAATTTTATTGTTATTAGAGTTACTTTATATTGTTTATTTAATGTTACAATAATATATAATATATAAAAAACTGAAACTATTAAAAAGTATTTATATCCTACATATATGTATAAATATAGAAATGTAAAGTAAAGATATATTATTTGATGTTTAAATTTATTGTTCATTATTTAATGTCTCTTTTATCTTTTCTTTTACTCCTTCATTGTTATAATAATTCCCAAAAGGATGATTGTTTATTAAATCATCATATATAGGTATTTTTTGTTTCCAATCAATCTCATAATTAGCACCCTTATTAACCCACCCATTAGCCACAGGGTCATTTTCATGATTGATCTGTCGATTGAAAGTGACTCCAACTGCTTCACCAGAAGATCTTAGTTTTGCTTCAGATGTAGGAGAACCCACAGAAGTATGGATATATGGAGTTTTGGCATTTACCAAAGCACTCGCACGATTTGCTTTGTAGATATCTTCATTTCCTGCTGAATGTGTTATGACATGAGTATTTGGTGATAATTGTTGTAAAACATAAGAATTTAAAACATCTTTTGTCGTTAGATAGTTTGGCTTCCATTCAAAAAAATCATCTATATAGCCTCCTGTTTCATTGTTTATTAAACCTACATTTTTATTTGGATTGCCCCCTTGTATTAGCTTTTGGCTCTGCTGTGCTTCAAGCTCTGTATTGTCCATGCCATTCCAAAAAACAATATCAGTTTTTGTATTTATATCATGATAGTTCATATCAGTTTTGTCTTGTAGTGTCTCAAAGTCGTCTTTGTTGTTTAGATTAAATACACTTTCAAATTTATCAATATCTTGTTTATCTACTATTTTTATTGTATTCCTCAGGATATTCTTCTTTAGTCCAAGTCCGTAGGCTTCTTTTCCTATTAAATCAATTACTTTTCCATCATTTACACCATCTGTTGCTACAACTTTATCGGCATACAGATATATAGCATTATCCCCCTTATCTTTATCCAATCCTCCAAACTGCATACTATTTCTCGATACCATAGCATACTCTTGTATTGATTGTGGGGCTATGTGGTTGTTGGTCTGTGCCATTGTTCCATCGTGTGTGTAGTCCAAAGCATTTGAAGTATAGAAGCTGACATCATCGCCAAAGTTGTCTGCATAGTCATTTTGGTCTTGGTCTTGTGGTATGTGTTTGTTGTCTTGGTCGTCTATGTTGTGTTGAGTTTCATGTGCTATAGTTGATATTAGGTCATCTGTGTCTTGATTGTTTTTGTCGTTTATGTAGGTTTTGTCATTATTTGCATAATGCCCTTTGAACTCTTGGTTATTTGCTCCTGTTTGTGTCGTAGATACTATCTTGACATCATCTTGGGCTGTATCATATCCTAGAGACTTCTTGACTGTATTTGCTATGGTTTGAAGCATATCTTGTTTTTGTTGTGGTGTTAAGTTCGGGTTTTGCAATTGTTTTGCTAACTGGGGATTTTTTGCTAACTCTTTTTTTATACCCTCATATACTTTGACATTTTTATCTGTTTCTTTAAAAAAGTTCAATACATTTGCTTTGTCTGTAGTGGCTATCTGTTCTATAGCATTTGTTATAGCACTTGATGTTATTATATCATCTTTTATCTTTTTCCTACCTTGTTCGGTCAGTAGATTTGTATCCACCTGGGCACTCACACTCACATCTCGTTTGACAGCATATATATCTATCTTGCTGTTGTCTGTGTCTCTGTTTAGCTTGGTTGTATCGCTTGAGTTTGTTTGGTCTTTTATATTTATAGTCCCAGCTCCTATAGTTGAGAGTGTTTTTGTCTTGCTGTTTTGAGTGTTGTATCCTATAGAACCACTGTTGCTACTAGCTCCTATACCTATAGTTTTTGATATTTTTCTGTTTGATAAGTCGCTGTGTGTCAAAGTGCCTGTGTTTAGGGTTAAGTCATCGTTGGTAGATGATACAGTAGCACCACTCAAGTCTGTGTTGCCTTGTGTGTTTATAGCTACAGCCCCACCTTTTAGCGATGTGACTACAGTTTGGGTTGAGCTGTCTTTGTGAATGCTAGCACTTTGGTTTGATGTGCCTACAGATACAGTTTGACTAGAGTTTGAGCTGGTATCTTGCACCGATGATATTTTCAACTCTTTGCCTGCATCTACTTGTAGGCTATCTGTAGCCCACACAGTCGCACCATTTATCACTGTATCTTTGGCTGATGTGGTGGTTAGATTGTTGAAGTTAAGTTGCGAGTTGTTGTGGCTTACTTGTGTCGCTGATGTTTGGGTCATAGAGCCATCGTATTGCATATCTGTATCGGTTCCGCCATATAGGTCTATAGTGGTAGTAGCATGTAGTGTGCCTTTGGTGGTTTGGCTTTGGTGAGTGTCTTGGCTTGAACCTATATCTATACTATCAGCTTGAATATCGCCATCGTTTGCCGATAGATTGCTACCACTTACAGTAGCTTTGTCTCTGGCTTTTATAGTTAGGTTGTTTGCTTTCAAGTTCAAGCTCTCTGTCGTCTGTATAGTGCCATCGTTTGTCAAACTATCTGTATCTATAAAGTTACGGTTGGATACTATGTCGCCTTTGTTTGTCAAACTGCCTGTTGATATAGAGGTGTCGCTGTTTGATAATACAGTTCCTGTGTTGTATATAGTTTGGGCTTTTAGATTTATATCTTTTTTTGCTTGTGTTGTGCTTTGGTTGGTTATAGTGCTTGTGCTAGTTATATCTATATCTCCACTAGCACTCATATCATTTAGGACTATTTTTCCATCGTTGGTTATAGTGATATCACCACTACTAGCTAGCACTTCAGGTGGCAAGTTCACTCCCAAACCTTGCGAGCTTCCTACTAGCACAATCTTGTTTGCATACATACCGCCTAGTGCACTGCTATCAAGTAGCAAACCATTTGTTCCATCGCCTTGTAAGTTTACATCTAAGTTGGCGGCATTTATAGCTCCGTTTAGTCGCAGATAACTTGTGTATATATCCACATCGTTTACATTTAGACCATCTTGCCCTACAGTGATATCGTGTTTAAAGTTCACATAACTATCTATAGCTCCATCTTTTAGCACAGGAGTTCCAGTAGATAATGTAACTTTGACACTATTTATAAAGCCAGCACCATTTATACTTATGCCATTTGGGTTTGCTATGACTATATCTGCTTGTTTGCCACCGACTTCTACATAACCATTTAGGACACTTCTATTTGTAGATGTTATCTCATTTAGTATCACTTTGGCTGATTTGTTTAAGTTAGCATTGCCATATATCCAGCCACCAAGAGATGTATTTGTATGTCCAGTTGAGTTGTTTAAAATAACTCCACTCTTGCCTACATCAAACTTGTCGTATCTGTTGTGTGATAGTCCTTTGGAGTTTGGGTTAGCGATATTTACCACTGTTGTTTGGTTTCTGGATTTTTCTATAGTTGTGTTTGTAGAGCCGTCTGTTATTATATCTGTAGCACTTAGAGGCAATGTGATGAGATGTGTGCTTATAACGACACTAAATATCTGGTTTAAAATATTTGATCTCATGTAGCTTCTTTTGATTATGCTTTTATTCATATTATCCTTTTGGACATTTTATCATAAATTTATGAGAAAGTCAAGCTGTTTGTGGCAAATTGCTGAAATTTTATATGAGATGGGCAAATATGCCCCATGTTTTTACAACATTCTTGATTTTTTAGACTTTTTACAAGAAACTACACTTTTTTGTCTCATCTTTGACTATTTGTCTTAGGTGTTTTGTGGTTATATTGTTTGGGGTTTTTAGAGTTCCATAAAGTTTTTTAGATACTGAACTGGACAAAAAATGACTATTGAGCTAAAGCTTGGCAAAAAGATATTAAAAAAAGTCGGAAAATTTGTGTATTAGCGACAAAAGTCATTATTTTTGTGGTCAGTGTGCTTTTTGAAGTAACATTAAGACTATTTGGATACAATAGCTCAAAAAAGGATATTTATGCCCATAGACAATGATTATTTCAAAAATAAACAGCAAAGCAACAACGACGGAGGAGGCTATCAGCCGCCATTTCAACCACCAGAATTTTTCAACAAATTCTCAAACTTAGGAGGTATAGGCTATGTGATAGTTGGGCTTATAGTGCTACTCATATTTGCCAAACCATTTGTCATAATAGAATCAGGCGAAGTCGGTATCAAAGTGACCACTGGTAAATACGAGCCACAGCCTTTGACACCTGGATTTCATCTGTATATACCAGTAGTGCAAAAGGTTATCACAGTAGATACAAAAGTTCGGCTGATTAACTACAAAGAGGTAGAAGAGGCGACAACTAGAGATAGTGGCATCAAAACATATCGTGCTATCAATATACTGGACTCAAGAGGCTTGCCTGTATCTATAGAGCTAACTGTCCAATACAAGCTAGACCCACACAAAGCACCAAAAACTATAGCCAACTGGGGACTGTCTTGGGAAGAAAAGATTGTCAATCCAGTAGTGCGAAATATTGTGCGAAATATTGTAGGAAGTTACAATGCTGAAGACCTACCTATGAAACGAAACGAGATAGCAGTGCTGATAGAAGATGGTGTGAGAGGTAAAATCGAAGCAAATGCTGACAAGCCTGTAAGTATAGAGTCGGTGCAACTTCGTGAGATAGTTTTACCAACCAAGATCAAAGAGCAGATAGAAAAGGTTCAGATAGCCAATCAAGAAGCGGAGAGAGTCAAATATGAAGTCCAGCGGGCCAAACAGGAAGCGGAGAAAAAGGCAGCTTTAGCACAAGGTGAAGCAGACAAAAACCGTATAGAAGCACAAGGTCGTGCCGATGCTGTAGCTATAGAAGCTAAGGCTCAAGCCAAGGCAAATATTTTAGTAGCCGACTCACTGACACCGAAACTTCTACAGATGCAACAAATAGCAGTACAAGGTAAGTTCAACGATGCATTGAAGACGAACAAAGATGCCAAGATATTTCTAACTCCCGGCGGAAGCACACCAAATATATGGGTAGATAGTAAAAGCAACAAGCAAAATGCAGTAGTCTCACAACCACAATAGTCGACAGGAGTATAAGATGACAAAAAACATATGGCTAACCATAAGCACGATAGCACTGATAACCTTTATAGTCTTGTGTATATATTTCAAGTGTGGTATCAAAGATGAAAAACCAGCAACACAGACAACTATACAAGAAGTAGTAAATGAGATGTTTGATGATATAGACAAAGCAAAAGCAGAAAAGCCAGCGGAAGTAAAAGCAGAACCAAAGGTAGAAAAGCCTGTAACAGTAAAAGCAAAAAAACCAAACTACATAGAAATACTCAGCAAAAAGATTATCAAATTTCAGACAAACTCTACAAAGATAGACGACACTAGTATCGCTGACAGTATAGTAGAGATATTGAAAAAAGACAAAAGCATATCTTTGACTATCACAGGACATACAGACAGTGTAGGAAGCAAAAAATACAACCACAAGTTGGCACAAAAAAGAGCAGATAGTATCAAAAAATTCTTGGTTAAAAATGGTATAGATGAGAGTAGAATTGTCACGAAAAGTCAGGGTGAACTTTCACCCATGGTTAAAAACAATAGTGATGAAAACAAAGCCCAAAACAGACGAGCAGAGTTCAAAGGAGTGAAAATATGACACAACTAGCGATGGATATGGCTGTATGCTTGATGTTAGCTGCGTTATTTGGTGCAGTGATAGGATTTCTTATAGCGAAAATATATTTTTGTGATGAGATTATATTAGATGAGGATATCACAGATGAACATAAACCACACTTGATAAATGAACCAGAAAGAACCGCTGACAACCTCAAGTATATATATGGCATAGGCACAAATATAGAGCAAACCCTAAACGACCACGGAGTGCATTATTTCAGTCAAATAGCATCGTGGGACAAAAAAAATCTACTATGGATAGACAAATACCTCGATGTATTCAAAGGCAGAGCAGTGCGAGACAACTGGGTAGGACAAGCGAAGAAATTATCAAAAGGCAAGGACACGCCATTTAGTAAAAAAGTAAAAAATAGTGAGATGGCAGAATAGGATGAATAACAATGTGTGAATTATCAAACACTACAGCTGATGATGGACAAATTATAGATATTTTGACCAGGTGTCGCACCATAGCTATAGTCGGCTGTAGTCCAGATGACACAAAAGACAGCCACAAAGTAGCCCTCTATTTACAGTCTAAAGGCTATAAAATAGTTCCAATATACCCAAAAAATGACGAAATACTGGGAGAAAAAGTTTATAGATCTTTGGAAGATATACCTTTCAAAATAGATCTAGTAGATATATTTAGAAAGCCCAAAGTGATAGCTGATGTAGTAGACGAATGTATAAAACGAGGTGATATATATGCTGTATGGTCGCAAATAGGTCTAGTAAACAATACTGCCATGGCAAAAGCACGAAAATATAATATAAAAACTGTGCAAAATTTATGCACCAAACTAGAACACAGGAGAGTGTTGTGACATATGTTATAGTGCATATAGTGCATATATTTTCAGTGTTTATCTATGCTGGGTTTTTATTTACTGACAATCTTATCTTGATGAGAATGCAAAAAGCCATGACTGCAGAAAAATATATACAAACCAGACAGCTATTTGCTAGTTATACCAAAGTTTTGGTACCAAAGGCACTCATAGTAGCGGTGGCTAGTGGGTCATATCTGTTTTATATGAATTTTGGTGATATTACACAGGAGTTATCAAACTTTCAGATATTGCTACTAATCAAAGCTACAATGGGTGGATGGTTAGGACTAAGAGGTGTATCTCAAGTATTTTTTGGTATCCAGCCACTTGTCTTTAAGAGTCATAGATTTCCATTTGTTTTGAGTGTGGCGGTGATACTTTTGTCGCAACTTATGTTTGTGGTTTAGTTCGTAGCAACTCCTGCACACGGTCTGCCACCTCTTGGGCGTTTGTCCTTATATGTAAATACTCTCCAAAATATATATCCACTTTGGTATTTGCTATCTTTCGGACCTCTTTGGATGCTCTTGAAAACCTGTCTTGATACAATCCATCTATAAAAAACGGCAATATCTTCGCATTTGTAACATCTTTACATGCTATTTCGTAGCCCTTTTTAAAACTCTGTAGCTCCCCTGTCTTGCTAAGTCCTCCCTCTGGAAACACAGCGACACTCTTGCCATTTTCTATAGCCACTCCTATAGCAGACAGTGCTGACTTGTTTTTCCTCGAAGATATGGCGATACACCCAAAAAGCTTCATGACAGGTTTGAGATACCATTTGTCATAATACTCTTGATCTACTACATAGATGATATTGGCAGGATATGCTATCTGTAGCACAGCCCAATCAAGATACGATATATGGTTGCCCAACAACAATACACCAGTGTCTAGTCGCTGGGTTGGCAAACCATGCACCGTGACACGGTATCGAAGCAGGATAAAAAACTTCAACACAAATCTACCAAACTCGCCAGATAAATTGTAAATAAAATATATCGCCATAGCTACAGCGACCACAAAACATATGTTAAACAGTAGCTCACTACTAAACTCAAAATACCCAAACACAGCACAGACACACAAAAGTCCCAACATAAATATATTTTGTATGAAGTTGTTGCCCGATAGCACCTTGCCTAAGTTTTTCATATCTGTGTGTCGTTGGATAAGTGAGTTTAAAGGCACTATAAATACTCCAGCAAAAAATCCAAAGCATAGCAATGTCACAGCTAGACCAAATATAGTGTCGATACCAGGCACGACATATATAGACACTGCCAACCCAACAGCACCAAACGGCACAGAGCCTGTCTGTATAAAATATTTACCAATCTTTGCGGCATATATGGAGCCTGCTATTATACCTATACCGCTTATAGCCAACAATCCTTGAGCTACTATGGTGTTTGTGATGTGCAAGTTAGTCTTGATGTATTCGCCAAATATCGCCACGACTACTTGCGATATACCCCAAAATACTCCCAATCCTATGATACTGGTGTATATGATGGGCTTTTGAAATATAAAGTTAAAATTCTCTTTGAAATACGATAGAGTGATATATTTTTTGACACTAAACTTGAGTGTATCATCTTTTATTTTCTCTTTTACTTGTCTTGCTAACCTACAGGCAAACCAATACTCCGCTAGAGTTGCTAATATGAGCAGATAGCCCAGTGGAGCTATGGCTTGCAATATCTGTGTGGTATCGTGAAAGTCATCATGCACTATGTTTTCAAACAGCACAGAATAGAACACAGAACCCAAAAGTATAGATACTATAGTGACCGCTTGCACCAAGCTGTTTCCTGCTGTGATATGCTCATCTCCTCCTAGCTGTTTGATGAGTCCGTATTTTGCAGGTGAGTATATGGCGCTTTGCGCAGCCAAGACAAAGGTGAGACCAAAAGAGAACCAAAACAGACCCATATAGTAGCTGATGAGTATAAATACAGTGATAACCACAGCAAAAGCAGAAGCGTATTTGATGATGATAGTCTTGTCAAATCTATCGCTCAAAAACCCAGCAGGAGTAAGCAAAAAAACAAACGGCAAAAGTATCAAAGCATTGACGATAGAGGTCAAGAGGATGAGCTGCGAGGACTCATATACTTTAAATATTGTATTTTGTAATATGATTTTATGACCCAAATCGGTCATGGCATTTAGGCATATTATCATAGTGTATGAAAAGAAGCCGGATATTTTAAAAAGTTTAATCATAGCACAATTTTACCAAATTTTGCTGAAAGTGAGCAAGATTAAGTTTAATACGATAAAATAGCTCACATTTTGTGTCGATAGTGGCATGATTTGAAATTACCTATCAAGGAGGTCATTATGGCTTTAGATTTGGACATAAAACAAAACATAGTCTCGCAGTTCCAAAGAGACGAAAACGACACAGGCTCACCAGAGGTGCAAATAGCAATTTTGACCGAACAGATCAAGGTGCTGACAGAACATCTCAAGACAAATCACAAGGACCACTCTAGCAGACTGGGACTTTTGAAAATGGTCGGCAAGAGAAAACGACTCTTAAAATACCTCAGAGCAAAAAACTACGAGAAATTTACTTCTATAGTTTCGCAGCTTGGTATAAGAGCAAAGTAAGTAGATATGACAATAGACGACAAAACTATTGACAAGCTAGCTCGTCTTTGTCATCTACATATAGAGGACAAAGAGAAGCACGCACTTGCAGTAGAGCTAGAAGAGATAGTGCAGTTTGTCAACAATCTTGACGATATAGATCTATCTCATGTCTGCTCTACTTTTACTACGATCAAAGGCGGACTAACACTTCGTAGCGATGATATAGTATCAAATCCTGATTTTGGAGCGAAGCTTCTAGCCAATGCTCCCAAGTCAGAAGATGGTTATTTTATAGTGCCAAATATACTTTAGCAACTTCTAAAATCTCCATCTACTCCACTTTGCCTGCTTCATAAAATTTTCTAAAAAACCTATCTATAGGATTTATCATCTTATATATAGCCGGCACTACCAACAAAGTCAATACCATAGAGCTAAGAAGCCCACCTATGATAGATATTGACATAGGGGCTTTTAGTTCACTACCAATACCAGAGCCTAGAGCCAGCGGCAACATAGCAAATATCATAGCAATTGTTGTCATCAAAATTGGTCTTAACCTTTTTGCTCCAGCTTCTATCAAGGCTTCATCTGTATTTTTGCCATTTGCTATGGCACTATTTGCAAAATCCACAAGTAAAACTGCATTTTTGCCGACCATCCCCATAAGTAGCATAAACCCAATCATAACAAACAGACTAAACTGCAATCCACTAAGATATAAAGCTAGTAAAACACCTATGATACTAAGAGGAAGTGCCATCATGATGATAATTGGTTG
>JAOZMC010000010.1:0-29865 GCA_029934475.1 Arcobacteraceae bacterium | reverse complement strand
CTAGTAAAACACCTATGATACTAAGAGGAAGTGCCATCATGATGATAATTGGTTGAATCAAGGATTCATATAAGATAGCCAAAATAATAAACATCAATATCACTGACAATCCTAAAGCAGAGCCAAATGCCTTTGCTGTTTTGCCCATCTCTTCAGCAAATCCTGTAAATCTATAAGTCACACCTTTTGGCATGAGATTGTCTATCTCTTTTTGTGTATACTCTAAAGCACCACCCAAATCCAATCCAAACAGATCAGCATAAATAGTAACTTGTCGTTGTCTGTCAAAGTGGTAAATAGTTGCAAGCGATTTTGATCTTTTGAACTCCACTAAGCCGTCGAGATATACTAGCTGACCGTTTTTTGCTCGAAGTTGTATCTTGCGTATATCTTCTATACGAGATCTTTGGTCGTCGTCTAGTCGTAGTGTGATATTGTATTGTTTGCCTTTCTCTTCAAAATAGCTTATCTCAAGATCGCTTGAAAATGCTATATTTAAAGCTGAAGCGATTTGCAATGCAGTTATACCTAATCGATTTGCATTTTCTCTTTTGACGATGATATCAATTTGTGGTTTGCCCTCATCAAGATTTGTATCTATATCCATAAAACCTTTTTTCTTTGCCAAATAAGAGGTCAAGTTTTTTGTAGCAACTTTTAAATTTTCAAACGAATCAGATTTTAAAACCACTTGATAAGGCACACTAACACCAGCTCCTTTAATCATAGGAATCGCAGCAACTGTGATGAAAAATTTATCGCTAAATATTTTTAACTCTTCTCTAAAGTTTTGGATAATTTGCTCTTGATTTATATCCCTTTTGGTTCTATCTGTTAGTTTTACATAAAGTAGTGCTTTGTGTTTCTCTTGTGAAGTTGTATATCCTACACTTAAAGTTGTGTATGTTACATGTGGATTTTGTCGGACTAACATCTGCACTGCTTTTGACTCTTTTATCATCTGCTGTAGTGATATTCCAGCACTAGCTTTTAGTTTAATTTCAAACTCTGCTTTATCCTCTTTGGGTATAAAATCAAGACCAATCTTTGGAAAAAGCGACAAGCTTCCTATAAAGATACCCACAACCAAAAGAGATACCAAAACTTTATATCTCAATACAAACTTGAGAGTTGTTGTATAAAATTTCTCAAGTGCTAGAAAAAATGGTTCTGTTTTGTCATAAAATCTACTATGCCCTTTATGTAAAATCCTAGCACTAACAGATGGGATCAAACTAAGTGCGATTGTATATGAGATAATAACAGCAAAACCAACTGTCATAGCAAAGCTTTCAAAAAACTTTCCTACTATCCCACTCATAAACGATACTGGAATAAATACTGCTAAAAGCATAGAAGATATTGCTAATATAGCAAATGCCATCTCTTTTGCGCCCTCAAATGCAGCTTGAAATCTATTCATACCAGATTCAAGTTTTTTGTAAATATTTTCAATCACAACAATAGCATCATCAATAATAATACCAATAGCCAAAGTAAGACCCAACAAAGTCATCTTATTTAGATCAAAGCCCATATAATCCATCAGAGCAAATGTGCCTAATATAGAAGATGGTATAGCCAAAGCAGAGACAAGAGTAATCGTAAAGTTTCTCAAAAAGAAAAAAACAATAACAATAGCCAAAAATGATCCATAAATAA
Organism: Arcobacteraceae bacterium; assembly: GCA_029934475.1. Taxonomy (GTDB): domain Bacteria; phylum Campylobacterota; class Campylobacteria; order Campylobacterales; family Arcobacteraceae; genus B24-G6. The sequence continues at coordinate 28,203 of JAOZMC010000010.1, read as the reverse complement.
GGTCAAATTGAACATCTTGGAGTGAATGAATGATAAAAGGAGTTGTGTCGTTTAAGATCTCCACTCCATAATCATCGCCTGCAATTTTTATGAGTTTTGGGATAACAGCTTTGACATTTTGGACTATATCGATTGTATTTGTTCCTGATATCTTTTGAACTTCAAGCATCACACCCTCAACTGCATTATAAGAAGCATAGCTTTTTGCATCACTTAAACCATCTTCAACTTTTGCTATATCTTTTAGTTTGATACTATCTTTTATCTTTATATCTTTAAGCTCATCAATACTCAAAGCATCGCTTTGGACTTTGAGTATCATCTCTTTTGTCGATGTGATAAGTTTACCGCCACCTAATTTTAGGTTTTCTGCTTTTATGATTGAGTTTAGCTCATTTATAGTTATACCAAATTTGTTTAGAAGTCGTATATCTGGATATATCTTTATCTCTTTATCTTTATAGCCTATGATATTGATAGATCCAACTCCATTTATCTTTTGAATTGATGGCTTGACCTCCTCGTCGGCAAATACCATAAGCTCTTTTATGTTGCCCTTTTTTGCAGTTAAAAACAGATTGATAATCGGTGCTCCACCTATATCAAGTTTGCTTACTAAGGGAGTTTTGGCATTTGATGGCAAAACCACTGCTGAAACTTTGTCTCTGACATCGTTTGTAGCTTCATCTATAGTTCTGCTTAAAAAGAATTTAACCATGACCACACTAATACCTTCGCTTGAAGTAGAGGTTATGCTATCTATTCCACCTATTCTTGATATCGCTTCTTCTATTTTCTCGGTTACTTGTGATTCTATAGTGCTTGATTGTGCTCCTGGATATACTGTCTTGATAGTTACTATTGGAAAATCAATATTTGGAAAAAGTGCTGATGGCATACTTTTGAAACTCATATACCCAAAAATCACAAGCGTGAGTGCATACATCAAAGTCATGATAGGTCGGTTTATCGCTAATTTATACATCTTTTGTCTCCTTGATCATCTCTTTTGCTATTACTTTTCCAAGTTCTATCATATCATAAGCTTTGTTAAACTCATAAAATCCACAAACATTATTTGGAATATCTATGAGTATATCTGGCATATATCCTGCCATTTTGGATTCTAATATAGCATTTTGCATGATATCTATGGTTTTGCCCATGATATCAAACATCCCAATATTATCAAAGCTTGTTTTTTTGTCTTTTGTCATTAACTGTCCTGCTTTTTGAGAAATCTCAAAAAATATTTTTTTCATATTTGTTTGCTGTTTTTTCACCTTTTGTTTCGTATCTATATTATATTTTTTCCTATTTTTACCATTTAGACTTACTGCAATTGTCAAATCTGTAGAATCCGATATAGTAGGTGCGACAGGTAGTGGATTTAAAACTCCACCATCTATCAAATATCGTCCAGCTATCTGTTTGGGTGTTAGTATGCTAGGTATAGCTACAGAAGCTCGCACAGCATCCAACAGCTTTCCCTTTTGCAACCATATCTCTTTTTGTTTTATAATATCTGTAGCTACTGCAGTATAAGATATAGGTAAATCTTCTATCATAATATCACCTATCATATCTTTTATGATCTCAAATACCTTATCACCTTGTATGATGCCTTTACTGGTCAATGAAAAATCAACCAGCTTTACCACATCAAACATATCAAGAGTCAGAACCCATCTTTTAAACTGATCTAATTTACCACAAGCATACAAAGCCCCTATCAATGCTCCCATAGATGAGCCAGAAATAGAACCTATCTCGTATCCTTGTTTTTGAAGCTCCTCTATAGCTCCAATATGAGCATATCCTCTAGCACCGCCACTACCCAAAACCAATGATATTGTTTGTTTATGCATCTTTATCCTTTTAAATTACAGTGCAGTCTGTAGTTTCAGCAAAACTACACCAAAGATTATAAGTAAGATTCCAGATATTTTCATAATATTCATACTTTCACCAAACATCAGCCAACCAAGTAACACTACCAAGGCAGTGCCGACTGCCGCCCATATCGCATATGCTATGCCTATATCTAGCTTTTGAATCGCAAAATATATTAGCACAAATGACAACATATAGCACACCACTATCACCACACTCCAAAAATATGTATGCCCTATGGAGGCTTGTTTGATAGACAAAGTGCCAGCAACTTCGAAAAGTATGGCAAATATCAAATATATCCAGTGCATTATTTGCCTACTTTTTGGATATAACCATCGCCAAAGAGTCCTGTCACAAAATCTTTTGTCGCTACTTCCGCCCTCATCTTTCTGTTGCTACTTGAAGCAGATGGATATATTTTTGATATCTTGCCTTCATATGTAGTGTTGTCCCCATCTACTTTATATTTGTAAGTTTGACCTATTTTGACCTCTTTGTGATACCTTTGGTCAAACTCCAGCACCAATTTCCTAGCGGTTTTGCTCTGCATCTTGAAAACTATTTTAGGTGGGCCACTTACAGCATCGCCTACTTCTATAAGCTTGTCATATATAACTCCATCAAATGGTGCTTTTAGTATGGTTTTATCCAGTAGCGACTGCTGGTATCTTAGCTGTGCTTTGGCTGTTTCATATTTGAGTGCATATTTGTCAAACTCAAATTTTGATACGATATTTTTCACTTTTTTTTGTCTATCATAATCAATCTTCGCATATTTCAAAGCAGTTCTCGCTACAAGCAAAGCACTTTTTCTATCGTCATTTTGTAGTATAGCTAACTTTTCGCCCTTTTTTACTTCGCTTGTGATATCTACAAATATCTTTTTTACAGTTCCACTGCTGCTAAAAGCCAAGCTAGAATCCTGTTTTGCTTGCACGGTAAATGTCGCATATATCTGCGCAGCTTCTAAACTACTAGCAACTATCAATACACCTGCAAATCCTATTATCCATCTTTTCATCTTATTCCTTTTATATATTTACCGTCTTATCCAGCACTATCAACAGCAGATATATTATACCTAAATATCCATTTATCGTGAAAAATGCTTTGTCTATCTTCTTAAAATCTTTTGACACTATGTAGTGTTCAGCTCCTAGCATAACTGCACTTAAAACAACCGCCACATACCCAAACAGATCAACACCACTAGATATACTAAACAGTAGCCAAAATGCCACAGCAACTATATGAAATACCCTCGATATAACCATACTTTTTGCAAAACCATATCTCGATGGTATGGAGTGGAGCTTTAACCTTTTATCTGTATCCATATCTTGCATAGAATACAACACATCAAACCCAGCTACCCAAAACACCACACCTAGACCTAGATATATAGACCAAGCAGTGACAGTTTCACTCACCGCTACGACACCTGCTATAGGTGCAAATCCTAGCGAGATACCCAGCACTATGTGTGCCATATAGCTAAATCGTTTGAGATAAGAGTATCCACCAATAACTAGAAGTATAGGAAAGCTGAGTTTAAATGCCAAACTATTGATGAGGTATGCCACAAACACAAAAGCTATGGCATTTGATATTATAAACACCATCATAGGTGCTTTTGCTATCCGCCCATCGACACTAGGGCGAGAGGATGTCCTGTCGTTTTGACTATCTATATCTATATCTACATATCTGTTGAAACCCATAGCGAAGTTTCGTGCAGTGATGGCACATAAACTTCCCAACACAAAAAGTTGCCACCCAAACCAACCACCGGAGCCAACTATCATAGCTATAAATATAAAAGGCAAGGCAAACACAGAGTGCTGGAGCATCACAAGTTCGCTGAAATTTTTAACTGTTTTTATCATATTTTGTTATTTTAACCAAATAAATTTAAACTTTATATGATATAATGACAAAAATAAAAAAAAGGATAAATATGAAAAAAATATTGATGTTCGCCTTGTTGGCGATATTTATGGTAGATTGTGGAGGCAAGACCAGCCAACCCAAAGACACAGTGGTGCTACAGACCACTCAAGGTGATATCACTATAGTGCTACTACCAAAGGTCGCTCCCAAAGCGGTAGAAAATTTCAAAGGTCTAATAGCCAAAGGATATTATGATGGTTTGATATTTCACAGAATCATCAAAAACTTTATGGTTCAAGGCGGAGACCCCACAGGCACAGGAGCTGGTGGCACATCTATATGGGGCAAACCATTTGCCGATGAATTTGACTCCAAAACTATGTTTGACAAGCCGGGTATATTAGCTATGGCAAATGCAGGTCCCGGCACAAACGGTAGCCAGTTTTTCATCACTACCATAGCTACTCCGTGGCTAAACGGCAAGCACACGATATTTGGCTATGTGACAAAAGATAGCTATAAAGTTGTGGAACTGCTGAACAACATAGCTACGAGCAAACCAGGTGATAGACCCATAAAAGAACAGAAAATTATAAAAGCAAAACTTTTATAATACTTGACTCGTTCCCAAGCTCCAGCTTGGGAATGCATACATGACAAACAGTTAAAATAACACAAAAAAAAGAAATACGAACAGCAAGTACACACTCCCAAGCTCCAGCTTGGGAGCGAGACAAATTTTCTACAAAAGATGAAATGACCATAAACTATAGAGGACAAAACAACACAAAATCCAAAATCAAAAGTAAATTTAAGTTAAATAGGATAAAATCATCAAAAGGATATGTATGAGAGGAAAAAAAGTAGCCATAATAGGTGTCGGCAATGTAGGTTCATCTGTAGGCTATAGCCTAGCTATGAGTGGTTCATGCCACGAAGTTATGCTACGAGCGAACAATGTTGACCGTGCTAAAGGTATAGCACTTGATCTAAGCCAAGCTGCACAAAGTGCGAGGAAGCATACCATAGTCACTGTAGCAGAAAAGCTAGAAGATGTGAGTGATTGTGATGTCATAGTCATAACCGCAGGTAGCCCACGGTTGCCTGGTATGAGTAGAGACGATCTGTTACTCAAAAATGCCACTATCATGAGAGATATACTCAAAGTAGTCAAAACAACTTCGCCAAATGCTATCATCATACCGGTATCAAATCCACTAGATGCCATGGTATATGTAGCTCTCAAAGAAACTGGCTGGTCTAAAAATAGAGTGCTAGGCATGGCAGGAGTGCTAGACAGTGCTAGAATGGCACACTTCGTGTATGAAAAACTTCAATACGGAGCAGGACAGATACGATGTAGTGTCATGGGCGGACACGGTGATGATATGGTGCCGTTGCCTAGATTTTCCACAGTTGCTGGTGTGCCACTGACCGACTTGCTGACATGGGATGAGATCAACGAAATAGTAGACAAAACCAAAAACGGCGGAGCCCAGATAGTATCGCTGTTAAAAGATGGCAGTGCGTATTATGCTCCGGCTAAATCCACAGCCTTGATGGTAGAAGCGGTGCTTAGCGATCAAAAGCAGATATATCCGTGTGCTGTGATGTTGGGTGGTGAGTATGGTTATAAAGATGTAGTAAGTGGAGTGCCAGTGATGATAGGGGCAAACGGAGCGGAGAAGATAATAGAAGCAAACCTAAACGATCATCAAGACAGAATGTTTGCGAAGTCTGTAGGAAGTGTACAAAGTCTCATAGATGCTTTGTATGTCAATAAATTTTATAAATAGGAGAAAAATATGAACAAAAATAGAGTGCTAGTGATACAAGGACCAAATCTAAATATGCTAGGTGTGAGAGAACAAAATATATATGGAGCTATGAGTTTGGACCAGATTCACGAAGCGATGAAATCAACAGCAGGAGAAAACAACATAGAGCTAGAGTTTTTTCAAAGCAACCTAGAGGGTGAGCTTATAGACAAGATCCAAGAGTCTATAGGCACATGTGCAGGTATAGTTATAAACCCAGCGGCATATAGTCACACCAGTATAGCTATCACCGATGCCTTAAGAGCTGCCAATCTACCCATAGTAGAAGTGCATATTAGCAACATATACAAAAGAGAAGAGTATAGACAAAAGTCTCTAACCGCACAGGCATCTACAGGTGTCATCACAGGTTTTGGACCGCTTGGATATCATCTAGCGCTCATAAGTTTAGCACAAATTTTTACACAGATAGAAGCTACAAACACAGCTAAAAATGAAGCCAAAGAAAAAGCCCAAAAAGAGACAGCCAAATAAAAGACTTTTTTACACTTGATGAAAGCAGTTGTCGGTGGTTGTGTAACTACTCCAACGACAACAGTGCATGTATAGATATATCTGGTCAGCTATTTTTTTTGACCGATAGTAGATATAGTATAGAAGCCACAGAACAAGCCGTAGCGGACAAGATAGTTATATCCAAAAATATACCAAAAACTATAAACAATATTTTGAAAAAATCCAAGATAACCAGGATCAAATTTGACCCATATGAGCTATCGCTTGGGGTTTATGAGACTATAGTCAAAAACTCAAACACCCAGTTTGTATCAAAGCCATATATGTTTAAACTCCGCAGAGCTATCAAACAACCACACGAGATAGACCTACTAAAAACAGCCATAAACATAGGGCGAAAAAGATTTATAGATATCAAAAAACTTTTAAGTCACAGCAACATGACAGAACAAAAGTTCAACTACAAAACCATAGAAATACTCACAGGTAAAGGTGAGCAGCAGCTTAGTTTTTCTCCTATTACGGCATTTGACAAAAACTCTGCCAAGCCACATGCTATACCGTCTCTTGATAAACTTCGCACAGATAGTTTGGTGCTAGTAGATGGCGGGGTGAAATATCGGCACTACTGTAGCGACAGGACAGAGACCTATATAGACCACAAAAAACCTCTCCAACAAAAGATATACGACATAGTGCAAAAAGCACAACACACCGCTATCAAATCAGCCAAAGTAGGTATGAAAGCCAAAGAGCTAGACACTATAGCCAGAGAGGTTATAGATACAGCTGGATATGGAAAATATTTTTCTCATAGTTTAGGACACGGTATAGGACTAGATATACACGAATATCCTATCATATCATCAAAAAGTCCAGATATGTTAAAAGAAGGTATGGTATTTACCATAGAACCAGGGATATATCTGCCAGATAAATTTGGGGTGAGGATAGAGGATTGTGTAGTCATGAAAAACGGCAAAGCCGAAGTTTTGTAGTTGTTTGATCCCCTCACATAGTTATTGTTAGAGTAGTTTTGATAGAAAAATGGATTATAATATATTAGCAGTGAACCATCAATATATTAGAGGTGCCCATACATAATACTATTTGTGTCCAATAAATATCTTTTCAACTTCTCATCTCTCCCACTCGCTTCTAATATCATTTTGCCATTTGACAGGGTCATCGATATGTTCAAATGCCTTTATCCTGTAGTTGGCAAAATCCAAGCCATCGCTGTTGTTGTTGGCTTTTGTCTGTGTGTGTTGTTCTGTGATCTGTATGCCTTTTTGTTTTAAGCTGTTTAAGACAAACATAACATGCTCATAGATATTGTTGTCAATTTTTAGCTCGATTGTGTGCATATTTTGCTCCTGTGTCGTGATTGAGATGATTATATCCAAAGATTATTAAAATTTATATTTCTAGTGCAAATTTATCAAAATCTTTCACTTTTGACACAACCTGTCAATCCTCCATGTTATAATACACCGTCAAGACGACAAAGAAAGGATAAATATGCTACCAGTAGTATTGGGAGCAGTAGCTCTAGGAGCCATAGGATATGGTATAAAAAAATGTATGCAAAACGATGAGTGTTCGTTGAAAGTGGGCGACAAAGTCTATGATGCCAGTGAAGCACTCACGAAGTGGGTAGAGAAGATAGAGGAGAAACTACAGCCAGATGAGGAGTTTGACACCGTGTCCAAAAGCCACACGGCTACAAACAAACGACCAGAACATATCAAAGATGATATAGCATGGTCGCATTTGTCGCAGATGTGGGGTAGTGGTGACAGCGAGGCAGTCCAGAAGAAAAAAGAGCGAAGCTTTATGATAGATATGGTTGGAAATATACTCCACGATATTCAACAAACCAAAGAGAAGCTCCAAGCCCAAGGCATGGACTACGATATAGAGGATATCACAGCAAAAGCTATAGATGATATGAAAGCCAAAGGCTACGGCGACAAACCAGCACAGAGCGAGCAGACCAAAGAGATAGGCCGCCAAGATGATATACAAAGACAGCAGACAAATGACCAGCAGGACAAGTTGCCAGATGATGCAGTGTTTGTAGACAACACCAAGACCACTTCTGTGAGTGACACAAAGCAGAGCGAAACTAAGTCGGTAGATGATACACAGATAGTCGATAATGCACAGAGCGAGTCGGCAAGTGATATAAAGATTGTTGACAACGCGAAGAGTGATACAGTGAATGATATGGCAAAAATAGATGACAAACCAGCAGGACACTCACAGCAGACAAAAGATAGCAAAAAACCAAAGATGAAAGAAACAAAACCAAAGGATACAAAGCAGACAAAAGAACCAAAAGCAAAAGAACCAAAAGGCAAAAAAGCCAAATGATAAAACCAAAACCATATAGATTGCAATGCAAGAAGTGTGGCTATAGCACTTTGGTACGACCCAAAAGCGATCTGCTAGATATTGGGGACTTATCTAAACATATTTGCCCCAAATGCAAAGTAGGTATGAAAATCGTAGATATGAATATGTTGGACAAGGTGCTCGGATAGTTGGCAAGATGACAACACAAAGATGAAGAAAAAGCAGAGACAGGACGAGAGACAGAAACAAAACAAGAGCAAGAAGCAAAGATATAGGACACAATACAAATAAAATATAGTCAGTGAGACAAAAAACGGCAAAATTAAGCAAAACAAGATAAGATGACAGAAGTTCGCAAGGACAAAAAGAAAAAAAGGAAAAATATGTTTTTAAATAGATTAAAAGAAAATGAAAAGGCTGGATTTTTGGAGTTAGCTCACCATATAGCGAGAAGTGACGGCGACTTTAGCAAAGTTCAAAAAGATATCATAGCAAAATATTGTATGGAGATGCAGATGGAGGATATCAAGTTTGATGAAAACAAATTTGACATATATGATACGCTTGATAAAATTCAAGACCAAAGAAGTAGAAAGATAGTCATACTTGAGATCATGGCTTTGATATATGCAGATGATTTTTTGCACGAAGAGGAGCGAAAAGTTTTGGAAAAGGCACTTGAGCAGTTTGAGCTAAACTATAACTTGTCTATCGTATATACACAGTGGGCAAAAACTATGCTGGCCTTGTATACTCAAGGCAATGCCTTGATAGAATTATAAAGGATACACAATGTCCAAAATAGGCGACAAAAACTTTGTGCTCAAATATCTCACTCAAGAAGATATTAGAGTCATAGAGGATTTGACAAATTCTTTAAAATCAAAAAATATCACAGTAGCATGCATGGGATTGTACAATCATGGAAAAAGTAGTTTGTTAAATGCTCTAGTGGGTGATATAGAAGGTGAAACTTTTAAAACTGCAGATATAAGAAAAACAATCAAAAACAAACAATACACACACAAAGGCTTAGTATATGTAGATACTCCTGGACTAAATGCTCGAAAAAATGACGACAAAAGAGTGATGGACGCAGTGAGAAAATCTGACATAAATATATTTGTGCACAATGTAAACACCGGGGAGTTTGTAGTCTCGGAGGTTGATTTTTTTCAAAATATCAAGAGATACTGGAACAATCCAAAGGAGTTTGTAGAGCGAACAATTTTCGTGCTTTCTAGGATAGATGAAGTAAATGATGATGATGATATAGCAAAAGCAATCTCTGCCATGTCTCTACAAATCAAAGATATATTTGACTGTGAACCTACGATAGTGCCTGTATCTGCCAAAAGATGGACAGCTGGACAAATCAAAGACAAGATGCTCTTGATAAAAAAAAGCAATATAAGAATGCTTGATAAAACTATCAAAAATCTATGTGATAAATATTCAAATTCTTTTGTAGAAAACAGAAAAACACGACTTAACGATAAGCTTGATAATACTGAAAAACAACTTCACTCAAAAATTCAGACAAATAAATTGGAAATATCAAAACAAAAACAAGCACAAAAAGAATACAATGATAGGTTGTATGATGATATTAAAAAGATAGAAAATACATTGGTCAATATGTATCAAAAGTTAGGAGTATAATATGTTTGCATTTGCAGCACTTGGTGGGCCTGTAGGTATCGCAGTAGCAGTCGCGAGCACTGTCGGAGTCGTAGCATATAAGGTATTTAGTGGCGATGAAGAAAAAGATACTATAGACAACACAAGCGAAACAAAAAATGAGTCAAAAGAAGAGAGATTAGTCCGAATATTCAAAGATATTGAAAAATATAAAAATAAACAAAAAACAAGACTAAAAGTAAAATACGACATAGATATGATATATAGCAATGACAACTCAAAAGAGTCTCAAGATATTATAAAAAATATCATATCAAAAAACATTCCGGACTTTATTAATATTTCATATATAAGCGAAATGGTATCTGAGATGATAAGTAGTAAAACAATAGAAAATAAAATAACAATAACTAAAAAAAACAACACAAACAATATATCTGTGTTGGAAAAAGAGATAGAGGACATGAAGAAAATCATAGGAGAAATAGGAGTATTGCAACATGAAACAAACAAATAGTATGAGAGAGTTTTATAGCTCACTGAAAGATATATCTGCCATAAACAGCAATCTAGACGAAAAGCGAAAAAAATTGGAATATGAAGTATATGAGTTTAACACTCAAATACAAAAAGAGAAAATAGATAAAAATATAATCAAACAAAACAAAGAGATGGCTGAACTTCTTGAGAGGACAATCAGTCGTATCAAAGAGTCTTCTGCCTTTTGGGTTGAAAATTTTAAAGATATGCAAGAGCAAGAAAAACTCAACAGTGAGTTGGCGAACTATTTTATCATTATTATCTTTGGAAAGGTAAAGGCAGGAAAAAGTTCTCTTGGTAATTTTATAGCAGAGCAAAAACAAGAACAGCAAGCAGTTCAGTTTTTCACATACGATAAGGCTGGGAAAAAACAAACGATAGCAAAGCTAGAAGAGGTAGATGACAATAGATTTGGCACTGACAACCTAGAGTGCACAAATGAAATACAAGGATTTAAACTAGACGGTCTAGCATGGATAGATACTCCAGGGTTAGGCTCTATGGTCAAAGAAAATGGAGATCTAGCAAAACGGTACATAGAGGCAGCTCATTATATCATATATCCTACATCTTCAGATGCCACTATGGATATGTCCGAAAAGGCACAGCTACTAGAACTTTTTGATCAAAATAAAAAAGTCACTATATGTATAACCAAATCAGATACAAAAGAAGAAGATGAGTGCATATGTGGTAGCGAAGTTGGGTGTGTTGATTGTGTAGAAGGTATCACAAGTATTCTTAAAAACAAAACTATACAAAACAGACAAGAACAAGAAAAACATGTAAAAGACACAGTCAAAGAAATCATGCCAAAAAACAGAGAGTCAATACTAGGCGATATATTTTCTATCTCTACTTATACTGCCAAAAAAGGCTTGCAAGATGATGATATGGAACTATTTGAAAACAGTAATATGTCACGATTTTATGAACAAATAACCAAAGTCATAAAAGAAAAGGCAACATCTCTAAAACAAGAGGCACCGTATGATGGATTGAAATCATTTATAGAAAACAATATATTAGGATACAACAACAGCACACAAAAAAACTCTGTAGCAAATATAGAAAAAGCTCTCAAATCTTTAGACAAAAAAATAGACGAAAGCCTCAAAAAATTTAAGGCTCTTCAAAACAATGCAAACCATGATATAGAAAGCGAGATAGAACACATAGTGTCAAAACATGAGAGTCGTATAGAGCAGTCAAATTTCAAAGAAGTTATTTCACAAATAGATACAGAGCTAAATACACAAATATCCAAAGTCGTCCAAGACAATATCCAAGAGATATTTGCAGACTTAGATGCCACACTTCAAGATTTTGCAAACTCGTTTCATGCTGATAGCTTTGAGATAAAGGATAAACATAAAACAATAGAATACAGCACGACAAAAAGAAATAAAATTATTGGAGCAAGCATACTAGGAGCAGCTAGCACTATAGGTGCAGGTTTTGCACTTGCCAGTAATCCAGTTGGCTGGGTGATTGCTGGCAGTATTTTTGCAGGCTATGTAGGAAGTAAAATTGGTGCAGATATTGGAGAAATTACTGGTTCTATGGAAAAGGAGAGCATAAAAGCTGGAGACAACAAAGAAGAAGTTATACAGAAATTTAAAAAAGTAAGACTGGACGAATATGAGAAATATGCAAAAGAACTATACAGACAGATGCGAGATGAGTTTTTCATACCGCTTCAAAATAGTTCTCAAGATATGGGATTGAATATAAGTAGATTTAAAGAAAATCTAAAAAATTTATTATAAAGGAAAAATATGATAGTAGACGAAAATAGTTATGTAGCAATACGAGACAATACAAAAGAATACTCAAAAGAGTTAGTAGAGGTGGAAGAGCTTGAAAGTTTCGGTCAGCATATAGATGCCAAGCTTTTGGACTTCAGTCCATCGCTCATGATATATGGCACTTACAATGCAGGCAAAAGCACACTGCTCAATGCTCTCTTTGGTCAAGATGAGATGGCAAAAACAGGCGACACACCAGAGACAAAAGATGTCAAGTCATATAAATATAATGGCTATACGATATACGATACTCCAGGCTTAAACGCTAAAGGTGAAGACGATATGACAACTTCTGAGCATCTGGACAAAAGTGAGGTAGTGTTGTTTGTGATGAGCAACAACGGCTCTTTGGAAGAGGATTATGTATATACCAAGATAGTAGAAGTGATCAAGGCAAATAAGCCTATAATCATAGTTCTCAACAATAAAACAGGCATAGATATAAACTCTGTGGAAGCTCAAGAGTCTATCATGAAGATAGAAGAAAACCTAAGAAAAATCGGTGATAGGAATAGTGTAGAAAATATCGAAAACAAGGTATCGTTATGTATGGTCAATGCAAAAACAGCACTAAAAGGAAAACTAGAAAACAAAAACTTGATATTGAAAAAAAGCAATATAATGCAACTAGAAAATATGATAGAAAAACTTCTACACAAATCTGGTAGCAAAGAGGTTATAAATGCTCTAAATAAATATATTCAGACATATATAGATAGTGTCATCTACAAAATAGACAACAAAATAGACGATAAACAAACAGCCAAAATAGAAGAGCAGATAACATATCTAGAAAAATTTAAACAAAACTCGCAAGTCAAGTTGAAAAATACAGTAGCAAAAAGGATACAGATATTTATAGATGAGTTTACATCTATATCTTTAACAGCAGATCAAACTGCAGCTACAGAATATATACATAGGACGATAGAAGAAACGACACAGCACTTAAATGATATGATCGGCAATATCAACAGTGAATTATCTGCAAATATAGACAATTTTTCAAATGAATTAAATACTATTATTTCAAACTACAAAGATACATATGTACCTACAAGCGATGATGAGCAAATAGAAAGCACAGCATATCTTTCAGATGATATCAAAAAAACAATCAACATAACACTAAAAAATAAAGAAATAGTCAAAGGAGGTGCTAAACAGGCATTAACTCTTGCAAAACAATGGTTGCCAAAAGCGGTAATGCATGGAAAAGGAGAGAAATGGATTGCAGGTGTCGCATCCAAAGCAGCAGTCGGTGTAACTGTGGCGTATGCTGCTTATGAAATGTATGATGCAAACCAAGAACATCTACAAATGATAAAGAAAGAAAAAAATCACACACTCCAAGCTAAAAACAATGCCGAAATAGCTGGCAACAACTTATTACAAAGTATGTCTGATAATATAGACGAAACTATAGATTCTATATTTAATACTCAAATAATAGAGCTAAAAAAAATATCAAGAAGTCTAATCCAAGACAATAGTGGCTTGATAGAAAAAAAAGAAAAGCTACAAAGTATATCAAACAAGCTATAAAAAACAAACAAAGGAGAAAGTCGTGTTATCACTGTTAGGGTTGATATCGTTTACGATAATTTCAATATTTTTTTATGCATCAATACTCGGTATGATTGTATCGTTGGTGCATATAGTTGTCATAGTGTGGCTATATAACTATATGCCAAATATCTATGATACTATAATGCCATATTTGTACGGGTTAATACTGCTAAATATATGTATCGTGTTGTATATGATGTATAAAGGTCACAGAATCATATAAAATCACTAGCGTATGGATATGATTATAAATAGAGGAGCATGTGGTATTGTATATGATGATAAAATAAGCAGACAAAACAAATGTCATGTCGCCACACGGGGAGGCGACCGTGAGTTAGGGAGCAATGGCAGGCTGGTTTTCTAGTCTCTAGTTACTAGCAAGGCACGAGCGAGACAAACAACACAAGGACACAAATAGGATTTTTAAATAGTATCAAACAAGACAACAGAAATCATATCATCATATGTCAAGCTAGCAAAAACCAGTGGCTGGATACCTTGCTAAAAGATTTTGTGACAGGCAAAAAAGTTTAAGTTATATACCTGTCACCCTTTGTGTGTTTTGTTATATCTGCCTTGCTCGTTTGACTTTGTCATGCAAAATTGTATTCATCAAGCTTTTTATTCCTATATTAATATTAATAAGTTTTACATATTTACCAAAATCTACTTTTCCATATTCTACAACCAACATCACAATCGCTTCGTCTAAAAATGATGGAGATATTGAACTTTTGTTTTCCATATCTATTATTATATCCGAATGCTGTTGAATCAATGTTTTTATTTTATCTCTAGTTTGTATGCCTATATCACGACCAACCAATGTATTTACTGACAATTCGCTTAATTTAAAAGAATTCATCATAATCATCTCCTTCTTGTTCTTTGGCAACTGTCCTGAAAAAATTTTCAGATGGTACACATATATTTTTATTTATAATCAACCTTATAACAGTTCCATTCCATTTATATGGTAGTTTTGTATCAAATTCGCCTTTTGGAATATTCACATAACATTGATCTTTTGCAAATAAATATAGTCCGCCTTTATTTTCTTCAATAAATCTTTTTGTAAAGTACAATCCATAACCACTGTGTTTTGTGCCTATACAACTTTCTTTGTCTAAACTACAACTTACACCACTAATACATGCAATTCTGCATGGATTTGTATCATTAGGGTAGTCAGTTAAAATATCTTTTAATGACTCATCAATTCCTATGCCTCTATCTGCAATAGCAATCTCAATAAATTTTGAAGTTGGCCAATCCTGAACACAACAAATTGGTGGTTTTTTGTAGTGTGCATGAGCATAAAAATTTTGAAATATTTCTGCCAATATAATCGACAATACATCATTTGTTTCAGGATCAAGATAGTTATTGTTATTAAATATATTTATAATCTTAGTTACTTGTGTGTCAAGTTCAAAAGTATCTTTTAATTTAATTGCTTTTGAATGATTTAGTCCATCAATAGTATCGATTTCCAATGGATTTTTATATCTCATGTTATTGGCATATTTTGATGACTCATCATTGCTAAAACTTGCTTCTCTATCTGTATAGTTATGAACCGCTGACATCATAACTATATGTATAGGCTTAACAAAACTTGTTGTGCATATAAAATTATCTTTATCTATTTTAAATTCTTTTAAATCTTTACTACTAAACTCCACATATTATCCTTTTGATACTTGATACAATCGTAGTGCAAAGCAACACTTCACAGAAAATATTTTTTCTAAAAGCGGAAATCACCACAGCTACTTTTGTTAACCGACACCTGTAGGCGAGGTTATAAAATAGAAGTCTCAGCATCGTCGTTATTCCTGCACCTCAGATACAGGATTAACTATTTTATTATACATTATTTATATGTTTTGTCATAATTATAGCATATAAAACAATATAAACAATTATATAGAAATAAACTTAAATAAACCAAACTATCTCAAATATTTGTCATATTTTAAATCTTTTCTATTTTTCTCGGCTCTTTTTTTGCCAATTCTTTGACTTTTGATAGCTTGTCTATACTTCAAATCATTTTGCTTTGAAGTCAGCTGTGTATGTCTTTCTTTTTCTACTCATTTTTTATCCTTTTTGAATTGTATCGTTTAGAAATAAAAATTAGTTATAAATCGGTTTTATTTTGTGGGGACATTATATACAGCTTAAATGATGCAAAAAACCAAATGCAGTCTGTTATCCGTATGGAGAGTAGAAAATTGTAAATTTACTATAATATACAAAAACAAGAGATCATAGGATAGCTATAAATTGGGATGTATCCTATAATATTCAAAATCATTTGACGATTTAACAAGATATAAAATGGCTCCGGTACCTGGATTCGAACCAGGGACCAAATGATTAACAGTCATCTACTCTACCACTGAGCTACACCGGAATTGTAGTCATTTTATCCAAAAAAGATAAATTTACTACAAAAAAACTACCAAATCCAAAAATTTGTCATTTTGAACCATAGTTTGCTACTTAAACACCACCATATATATCTGTCCGTTTCGTTTGATATATAGCCGTTTTTTCTTGGATTTGTATCTTTTCGTGGCTCTTTTGATATCATCTGGACTATTTATGACTATTTTCTCTATCTGGACTATATGGTCGCCTTGCCTTAGTCCTATATCATATGCTTTGCTGTTTTGTTTGACTTTGGTTATAACAACTTTGTGTAGCCTCGCTATATATTTGATACTCGCACCCTCTATAAATTTATCTGGTTCTATAGCGACTGTGTCAGACTCTTTTTTGCCCAGTTTGACTCTGATTTGTCTGTCTTTTTTGTCTCTCTCTATATACAAGACCACAGTATCATCTGGCTTGTAGTTGCCTATAGCGGTGCTGAAACTGTTTGCGTCTTTTATGGCTTTGTCGCCTACTTGATAGACTAGATCGCCTCTTTGAAGTCCATATTTGCTAGCACTTGAGTTTTGAGCTATATTTATGATGATAGCACCCTTGTCTCTATCATATAGACTTTCTAGCTCTTTGGTGATATTTTTGATAGATACTCCCAGATAGCCACGGACCACCTTGCCATATTTTATAAGTCTTTGTGCTATATCTTTGACCATGGTTACAGGTATAGCAAATCCTATACCGTTGTTGCCACCGCCACGACTGACTATAGCACTGTTTATACCTATCAACACTCCACGACTATCGATAAGAGCGCCACCAGAGTTACCAGGATTTATCGAAGCATCTGTCTGTATGAAGTTTTCATATCTGTTTATGCCGACACTGTTTTTATTGAGCGCCGATATGATGCCCTTGGTCACTGTCTGCCCCACACCAAATGGATTGCCGATAGCAAACACCATATCACCTACCTCTAGGTGCTTAGACGACCCCACTTGTATAGCTCGCAAGCCTGTCTGCTCTATCTTGATGACTGCAAGATCACTATCTGTATCTATACCTATGATTTTTGCTTGATACTTTTTCTCTTGGTCGGCTATAGAGACTTCTACCTCTACGGCATCTTTGACTACATGGGCATTTGTCACTATATATCCATCGCTTGAGAGTATCACTCCAGAACCCAGCGAGCGTTTGACACTGTTTTTTGGTGCTTGACCTTTAAACTCTTTGCCAAAAAACTGCTCAAAAAACGGATCGGCAAACGGATTTGCTCTGCTTGTCTGTGTTGCTTTGCCTTTGGTTGATATATTGACTATGGAGTTTTTGGTCTGTGCTATATGTTTGCTATACGACAATATATTATCACTGCTATTTGGATAAACCCTAGTGGGGTTTTGTGTTGCATGGTTGAAACTTATAGTCGCTCCATATAGCGACAAACTAAATATAAATAAAACTAAATATCTCATAATCTCTCCTAAAACTTTATCAAACCATCTATAGGACTACTAGCAGTCGCATATGGTTTTTTCTCTATTCGTCCAGACAGATAGCTCATTCGCCCAGCTTCTGTCGCCATACGAAATGCCTTTGCCATACCAATTGGGTCAGCTGCTTGTGCTATAGCTGTGTTTGCTAGCACTCCATCGACACCTAGCTCCATAGCGATAGAGGCATCACTAGCACAGCCTAGACCAGCATCTACTATGACAGGCAGATTGACTGCATCTTTTATAAACGCTATATTGTATCTGTTTTGGATACCTAGTCCGCTACCTATGGGAGCTGCTAGTGGCATGATAGCATCTGCTCCGCTGTCTTCTAGCTTTTTGGCTATTATCGGGTCGTCATTTGTATATGCAAGAATCGTAAAACCATCTTTTTTGAGCTCTTTGCAGGCGACTATCGTCTCTATCACATCTGGATACAAAGTTTTCTTTGCATCGCCTATCACCTCTAGCTTGATAATATCTATACCTGTAGCCTCTCGCATAAGCCGAAATGTAGCTATAGCCTCATCTGCCGTAAAACACCCAGCGGAGTTTGGTAGTAGCTTTATGTTTGTATCTTTGAAGTAGTCCATCAGGTTCTCTTCATTTGGCTTGGTGATATTCACTCGCCGTATCGCTACAGTGATGAGCTGTGACCCACTAGCTATAGTCGCTTCCCTTGTCTGCTCAAAGCTTACATATTTGCCACTTCCTACTATAAGTCTGCTAGCAAACTCATATTTTCCTATTTTTAACATTTTTATCCTTTTTATTTTGTAAATTAAAATATATCATAATAAACTTAAATTTATCAACTTTGATATCATATATCCCTTTTTGTCTATGTTGTTGTTGCTCTTTAGTGTCATCTCCATATCGGCAAAATAGTTCAAAAGTTCTAGAAACTTTTTTTGAGAAAAGCTAGAAGCTATGGCTACTTTTTTGTTCCATATAGCAGGGGGTGGCTGGTAACCTAGTATATCTCTGGCATTTGCTGTCCCATACATACGAGTATAGCAGTTTATCATCAGTAGCTCTTGGACAAATGTAGCAAGCGACATGACCATATATATCTCATCTGTCTCATTTGTTATCTTTTGTATCTCTTTGGTGTCAGCTTTGTCTTCAAAAATATCAAACAAAAACTCCTGCAACTCCATATGCCCCATACCAAAACAGAGACCATATATTATCTTGCTGTTTATTTTTTTGTCACAAATAGCGAGTTTGTTTAGGTCATTTATACTTAAGCCCAGATCCTCTTCGTGTAGCAAATAGAGTGTCTCCATAGCATCATACTCGTAGTTCATGCCCAAGCTATCTGCCTTTTGTCGTAGTAAATTTATAGCTACATCAAACTGTGGCTTGAAAAACCGCACAAAAACTCCGTCATTTTTGTCTATAAAATATTTTTCATAAGTAGCTAGTTTTTCTTTTGTTTTTATGGCAAATATTATGACACTATGAACGTTTTCTTTTGCTAGTTGGACTATATTTTTGACCTGTTTGCTATCAAGTTTTTTGTCTGTCTTTATCACGAAAAAGTTAGTCTCACAAAACAGCGAGTTTTGTCGTATATCGCCTAGTAGTTTTTCATAGTTGTATTCATCAAAATATATATAGTTTATATCGTCTGTCCCTATGCCGTGATGATTTATGATTTTGCTAGTGTATAGCTCCAGCATATATGACTCATCGCCATATAGCAAATAGGAGCTGTGCTTTTTGTCGTTTTCTAAAAACCTATCAAATACATTTATATACATGACAAACTCTATACAAAAAATTCTACAAACTCTTGTTTGTCTTTTGTTTTTGTTTGCTGGTGAAGTTTGCCATCTATTAAAATATCATAACTCACACCCATCGTGGTCTTGGCATAGCTTAGCAATATATCCATAGCATATGTGGCATCACTATTTGAGGCATCTTTTTGTAGCAAACAATACGGACCGGGTATATTTTGGATAGATAAATTTATATAATTTGTATTTGTTATACTTGCAAGTTTTTCGTTCTCTTCTTGGTTTCGCCCTACTATTAGTTTGGCACCATCTGGCAACCTAAAGTGCCTGCCGTGCTTTATAGTGGCTATATCATCTGCATCTAGCTTATCAAACTTTATAAACTCCGACAACCTTTGACTAAACGATATATCGGTTAGCAAACATCCACCACCAGGAGCTTCAAAATCCTCTAGCCCTATATCTTTTGCCATCTGTAGCTGTCTCGCTCTGCTTCGCCCCTCTATATCTAGTAGTCGGTCTCTATCTATCCAGCCTAGCGTTTCTGGCTTGGTTATAGGCAAAAGTTTCGCACTAAGTGGTCGCACGATGAGGTCATCCTCTTCATTTTGTCCTAGCGATGCCACTTGACCTAGTGCTTCTCGTCTTTGACTCATAGGTCGCTGACCTACTACTTCACCACTTATCATAAAGTTCGCTTCATATTTTTGTAGCAGTTTGCCAGTGTATCGAAACATAAACCCATGACAATCGATACAGGGATTGAAATTTTTGCCATAGCCGTATTTTGGCTCAAACAACACTTCATTTAGAAACTCATCTTTCAAGTTTAGTACCTGCAAAGTTGCACCTATCTGCTGACACATATTTTCTAGATGTTTTGTCTTGTCATTTGTAGAACCAAAGCCAGTATCTATATGCACTGCTACCACCTCTATGCCTTGGTCTATGACTAGCTTCATAGCTAGCACACTATCAAGCCCACCGCTGAAAAGTGCCAACGCTCTCAAAAAAGTTCTTTGGGATTTATATAGCTACTATCTTTTGTAGCTTGGAAGTTCATAGTGTCCTTTACTCGTCCTATCACCGCACCTTTTTTGAGCCATTTGCCTTTTGTGATATTTGGTGCTATCTTATCTAGATGTGAATATATGGTATGTATGTTGTTTTTGTGTTTTATTATGACGACATTTTCCAAAAGTTGAGAATTTTTCTTGCTATAGACAACTTTGCCATCAAACACAGACATGACTTTTGCATTGTTTTGTTTGGTCTTCAGAGTGATAGAGTCGTTGAAAAGTTTTATCTTGTAAACTTTGTCATAAGTCTCGCCAAAGCTTTTAACTATACGAAAATCTTTTATAGGAGCTATAGTTTTTGCTCCTGTGTATCTTGTAGTCTTTACTCCACCTGAAGAGTAGCCAATACTTCTCACATTCATATTTTTTGCTGTTTGTGTATCTGTCTTGTCAATTTTTGCTGGCTTCTCTGCGATTTTTTGTGTTTTTTGACGCTTTACTATGTTTAAGTTTGCTAGTATTGAGTTGAGTTTTCTTTGTTGTGAGATTATTTTTTTCAACTCTTTTTTATATACCCTGTGTTTGGAGCTAAGTTCTTTTTTTGTCTTGCTTAAAGATTTGTTGAGTTTTTCTAGTCTTTTTTTGTCTTGTTTGTCTTTTTCTATCAGTTTCAATATTTTATCTATCTTTTGTTTGTTGCTATCTTGTTTTTGAACTATTTCGCCAAACTCAGTGGACAATTTTTTTGATTTTTGTTTGGACTGGCGACTTAATATCTTATAAGAATATGTGTCTATAATCTCTTTTGTAGTTCGTTTAGAGTTTAGTTTCACCGCTATAGAGTTCACATAGTTTGAGGCTAGCACTTTGGCTATATTTCTCTCTATGAGTTGTTTTTGTTCTTCTATATGTTGTGATTGTTCGGTTAGTAGTGATAGCTCTTTTTTGATCTTTTTTATCCTAGCTGTATTTTTAGATATAGACAACTTTTCTCTTTTTATTTTTTGTTTTAGCTTTTTCTCTTTGCTGGTCGCTGTGTTTATCTTTGTAGCTAGCACTCGCACTTTTTTCGAGGCTATTATCTCTCTTAGTTTTGTTTTTTTTATCTTGTCTTGATTTTCTTTTATTTTGTCATCGATACCACCATACAACAATAAAGGCACAAGCAAAAACAGACTTACTATGAGTAGATTATTTTTCATATTTTTGTTTTATTAGCACCATAAGCACAGTGACAGTAGATATAAAAAACGAAAGTGCAAATATAGAAAAGTAGTCGCTGTTAAATTCAACTTGGATATAGTTGTATTTCATAAGCTCTTTTGACACAAACAAACTCAAGTTGTTTAGGATATAATATATGATAAATATAGCTATAACACTTGAATATATCGCACTAAAAAGTGCTGTCATGATGATAGGCTTCGAGCAATAAAACAGTGATGCCCCGTGAAGCTGCATGATATAGATACGATTTTTGTTTTCATAAAACCATATCTTGATATGTTTTAGCAAAGTTAGAAATGAAAACAGCACAATCACAAAGAAAAATATATTTATGATATCGTATAGCATCAAAAACATAAAGTATTGTTGGTTGTGGTCTTTGGCAAACACCTCCACCTCTATGATAGAGCTTATAGTTTTGAGTTTTGTCGTGATGGTAGAAAGCATAGTAGTAGATGGATAATCCACAAGTTTAAGCTGATAAAAGTTTGGCAACTCTTGGTTTAGTAGCTCTACAGAGTTGTCGCTTAGGCTGTCTTTTAGGTTTTCTATGATTTTGTTTTTGTCAAGTTCTTGAAAAGTTCTCATACCGATATCTAGCTTGTCTATAACATCTTCGTCTATACTTTCGTGCGAGACTACTACTATGGCATAGTCGCTGACTATTGATTCTTTGTAGTTTTCGACTACATTATACAAGGTCAAATACATAGTATACGACAAAAGCATAGCACTTAGCGGTATCACAAATGACAAATAACGATTAATAACTCTCATACAATTTTCCTCCGTCTATGTTAAATCGCCTGAAGTTTATGTTGAAATTTACAGGTATCCTGTGAGTTACGACTATGACCGTGATACCTAGCTGTTGGTTTGCTCCTTTTAGCAAGTTCCATATCACACTAGCAGAATATTCATCAAGGTTTCCTGTAGGCTCATCGGCTAGTATTATACTGGGGTTATGCGCTAAAGCTCTAGCAACCGAAACTCTTTGTTGCTCTCCTCCACTTAGTTGGTCTGGGTAGGATTTTCTCTCTGGCTCTAGCCTTACATGTTCTAGTAGCTTGGTAGTTTGTGTCTTGCAAAGCTCGTCTGTGTAGCCGTTGATCTGCAATGGCAACATGATATTTTCTTCTACTGTTTTTTCTTTGATAAGCTTGTAGTCTTGAAATACTATACCCATATCTTTTCGCAAACTCATAAGCTGTGATCGACTTATGCTTGCCATGTCTATACCATTTACTATAAGTTGTCCCGATATTGGTTTGATATCGGCATACAGACTGTTTAGTATGGTGGATTTACCACTACCACTAGCCCCGCTTATAAATATAAAGTCGTTTTTTTTGATACCAAAACTTGTGTTTTGGATTATCGCCTTTTTTTTGTCATAACTTAACTCTAAGTTAATAGCCTCAATCATCATACAATACCTTCAATAAATTTTTATGTGCTTTTATATTTTCTTTGGTAGCTATTGGTTTGTTTTGAAAATACCTCAAAACACCATTTTTCAAAAGCAAATACCTTTTTGTGGGTCTATCAAAAGCACCCATAGTCAAGGCAAACATAGAAGTTTGCTCGTCTATATTTGACATAAACCCAAAACTCAAAAAATGATCTTCATAGAGGATTTTTTTTGTTTTTATAACATCGCACACATTTTTGTAGTTTATTATACCCAAAAAAACAAAATCGTAGCCACATTCGGCAAAAATATCCTCATTTTGATTGACCAAAGTCATATCATAGATATTTTTTTTCATCTTTTTCCACCTATCTTCATATTTGCTGGATACTTCTATATCGGTATTTAGCACAGTATTTGTATCATCATATCTATCAAAAAGCAGTTTGCTAGATTTATAATAATTTTCACTATCAGTCCGCAGATTTAACCTGCCTAGCTTTTTTAAAGTTCGTATACTTTGATCTATAAACTCGCTATTTATCACTCTCCTGTGTGGTTTGTCGTCCCACGGCACTGGAAAATGCACATATATATCACCCAGATAATTGTCTGGAACTATACTTAAAAGTTGTCTAGCATCACAGTGTGCTATAAGAATATTTTTAATATTTTGCTTCTGTATTTGATTGTCAAGTTGTTTTATAGATGCCGTGTGTATCTCGACCCCTATATACATCGTGTCTGGATTTGTAGTGGCTATATGAACTATATGCCTACCACTACCAAACCCCACCTCCATAGATATGTTTTTGTATTTTTTTTGTATCTCATCAAATATCTTTGAGTGTTCAAACTCTCTCATATCTACTATAGAGCTCTGTTTTGTTGTTGGCTGTTTGTTTGTTTGGATATTTGAAAACAATATCTCCAGTCTGTGGTAGCTTGCAAAACATTTTATAGCATTTTTGATGATCTCTATAGGCAAGACTCTTGTCGTCTTGTCAAATTTTATCAAAGTTCCATTGTTTTTCTTTTTTTGAATCAACACAAACTCCGTATCTCTAAAACTCACGACTATCAAGCAGTCAGTTGTTTGTGTAGAAACTCCCAGTTTTTGGAACTTATATTCTCCTGCTTCAAACTCTTTGTTTGCGTTTTGTTCACAGCTTTTGACCAATATATGTGGCAACTACCTAAACTCCACAGATGTTTCGAGAGATTCTAGTGACATCAAGCCATATTTATCGATCGCTTGCACGGTATAGATATATTTTTCACCTCGTTTTACATCTTTGTCTTTAAATTGTGTGGCAGTTAACTTGCCTATCTTTTGTGTATCATTCATAAATGCTATACCAGCTTTTCTCTTTCGGACATAATAATAGACAGCTCTTTTGTCTACACTTTTCCATATAAAACTAATATAGTTGCCACCTTTTTGGACATCTATTATGATAGGAGATGCAGGACGACCCAATGTTTTGCCTAGTACAGATCTTGTGTTTTCGGTGCTTTCTAGGTTGTCTTTGTCTACTGTAGCTACTTTATAAAAGCCAGCCATTCCGGGTTCATTGATTTTGTGTATATAGCTATTTGATTTTTTACCTACTTTTGCTATGGCAGAAAACATATAGTTGGTGCTTCCTACTCCTTTGTATATTTTGTAGTATTTTATATCACTTGTATCGTTTGGTGGTTCCCAACTTATAGTTACCTGTTTTGGTTGGTTTGTGCTAGCTTTGACATTTTTTGGTGATTTTGGCAGCCTTTTTGTCTTAGATGAAACTATTTTGCTAGAGCTTGACTTTATGCCATCGTAAGTTACACAAAAGATTCTATATCTATATGTTTTGTTGTTTTGGACATTGTAGTCTATGTATTCTGCATTTAGCCGACCTTTGACTCTAGCTATCTCCACCCATTTATCCACTTTTTGCGGACTTCTTTGTATCATATAAAAATAAACTCCTTGATGACTATGCGGTCTCCACATGATTTTGGTTTGTCCAGGTAGCTGTGTCAGTGCGACTATATAATTTACAGAGCTCAAAGCTTTTTTGGTAGTCTCTTCATAAGGCAAAGATGACTTAGACTCCGTACCATTTTTGCCTATAGTTGATATACTATAGTAGTATGTAGTATTTGGCTGTAGATTTCTGTCTACAAAGTGTGATACAAATCTGTTGTCAAACGACTTGACTAGCACGAAGTTTCTGTTGCCTTTGTTTGTATTTGACCTATATATATTGTAGCCTTTTATCTTGCTATCTTTGACTATACTCCACTCCAAAGCAATACTTGACATATTTGCCATAGATTTTATATCTTTTCTATCTAGTGTTTTTAGATTTCTGTCTATCTTTGGCTTTTTTATATTCACCGTGTCTGGATTGGTACACCCACTACTCAATACCATCAAACATATCGTCAATATCATCATCGTTAATCTTTTCAAAATCACTCCTTATGTTAAAATTTTCTCTTATATAGCTATCAAGCTCATCATCAAATCGTGCCTTGTATGTCATCTTTTCGCCACTATTTGGGTGGTTTAGATACAGCATAAAAGCATGAAGATGTATTTTATCATTTTTTCCCTTAAAGTTATATAGCTTATCGCCGATTATGTGTCTATTTATATGGTTTAGATGTGCTCGTATCTGGTGAGTTCGCCCTGTATATAGCTTGCATAGCACTATCTCTTTGGTCTCATCTATACTAGTAGCAAATTTTTTAAAAGCAGTTTTACTTTCTCTTTGTGGGTTACAGACGGACATTTTTATCCTGTTGTTTCTGTCTCGTCCTATCGGCTTATCTATCACTATGTCATCTTTGAGTGGTCTATCTATCACTGCTACATAGAACCTGCCCATGGTTTTGTTTTCAAGTTGTGCCGATAAGTTTTCGTGTGCTTTGTTCGTCTTGGCTACTACCATCGCCCCCGATGTGCCTTTGTCTAGTCTATGCACTATACCGTGTCGTATTTCATTTCCCAAAGTAGATAGCGATATATTTTTGTGTCTTAGCCAATCCACCAGTGTAGGCTCATGGACAGTGGGAGCATCGTGTATTATCAGTCCGCATGGCTTGTTGATTATCAGCATAAACTCATCTTCATATATAGTTTTTATATCAAATTTTGCATCATTTTTAAACTCGAAGTTTCCAGTATCTTTTATATCTTTTTCTACAGTTTCTATCACCACTTCATCTTGATACACAAGTCTCGCAGACGGTTTAGTAGTTTTGACACCATTTATAGCCACAAAGCCGTTGTTTATAGCTATTTTGACTTGATTTCTGCTATGACCCGTGAGCTCACATAGTGAGATATCTAGGCGAATATTTGCAAATTTTTCATCTATTTTGTATTTTTTAAGCATTTTTAGATAAACTCCTGTCATGTATATTTTAGACAAAAGAGTTTTTTCGCATTTTGATTTCGTATCTATAGCACTAGTGTTGCCACTAGTAGCTATATCTTACCAGCTTGTAGGTAGTATTAGTCCTATGCTAGCATCAAAACAAATAGCATATTATTCCGTAGGATTTGTGCTATTTTTCTTTATACTTCTTTTGCCTATTCGACGATTTGTTTCTATTATACCATTTTTTTATTGGATTAACATAATTTTGCTAGTTTTTGTGAAATTTTATGGCTCCACACAAGGCATGGGAGCCAAAAGATGGATAGAAGTCCCACTTGCGGGCATGACATTTCAGCCGTCAGAGTTATTTAAGCCGGTATTTTTGCTTATGTTAGCATACCTTATTCATAAATATCCCAAACCAAAAGGCGGATACACTCTCAAACAGTTCACTATATTCTCTTCTTATATATTGTTGCCGTTTGTCCTAATATTAATAGAGCCAGATCTTGGCACATCGTTGGTGCTTTTGCTTGTAGGTTATGGTGTGCTTTTTGTCGTAGGGGTCCAGCGAAAAATTTGGATTGGTATATTGTTGGTATTTGCCATAGCATCACCATATATATATACAAACATCATCAAAGACTATCAAAAGAAACGGATAGAAGATTTTCTATCCAAAGAACCCAGCTACCAAGTGAGACAATCCATCATAGCCATAGGCTCTGGCGGATTTTTAGGACAAGGAGTAGAAGATGCAACACAAACAAAACTAAAGTTTTTGCCTATCGCTACGAGCGATTTTATATTTTCATATTTAGTAGAGCGATTTGGATTTTTAGGAGCTATGGCTGTGCTTTTGTTGTATATGTTTTTGATATTGCATCTGCTAAGCTTCAACATCTATCTCAAAGAATACACACTAGTCAAAGCTTTTGCTACAGGCACTGCTATATTGATATTTTTAAATATGTCAGTCAATATTCTCATGGTCATAGGACTAGCACCAGTGGTAGGCTTGCCGTTACCTATGTTTAGTTATGGTGGAAGTTCTTTTATCAACTATGTCGTCCTGTTTGCCATACTTGAAAACTTATTGACATTTAGATTTCAAGACAGCTATGGATGACGATCAAATCTCATAGACACACATGCTACGATATCTATCCAAAACCACGGACTGGTTAATTTTGAATGTTTAATTTTAAATTTTGAATGCTGACAACCTATCCGGAACCCCAAAAGTAGCCGTGGCGATTCTCTTGTTTTGTTATCACAAAAAACCGCATTTGCTACTTTTGAACATAGTGGTGCCTAAAATGTTTATAACCCTTTTGAAGCTGTAAGCAAACATTATCAAGGCATTTTCGCCTGATACTTTTTCTTTGCCACGAACTCTTGTGCTTGCACTCTGGGTGAGAAAAAATGATCCCACCCTAGCATTCTTTCTATCGTGCCAAATGAATACTCTATATGGAGCCTCTTTTTCGCTAGAAGCAGTCCAAGCGATTAAAGACAAAAATATTTAAAAAAACTCAAAA
>JAOZMC010000060.1 GCA_029934475.1 Arcobacteraceae bacterium | reverse complement strand
AAAGCTACAGGCATGAGTGTGCGGTGTATCAAGGATTGAAGACAGGCGACCTAAAGTTTATCTAACTCGTCCCCTGCGTCCTCGTCGGGAACGCATACATGACAAACAACCCAGATAAGAGGCAAAAAGTAACACAAACTGTAAGCACTCGCTCCCAAGCTGGAGCTTTGGAGCGAGGCAATATTTTTATGAGTTTCTCTTCTTTAGAACTTAATGTTCCGTCCGTTTGGACAAAGGCAGGAAACAAAGAATTTTCCAAATTTAACACTTTTAACCACATTTGTGATAATCGTGAAGTTTTTTTAGATACAATAGTCATACTGGATTCCTTTTTTGGTTTTTAATTGTGGTATCGGACCATAAAACAATAAGGTTTTCAGTGTTTTTTGAGATAATAAAGAACTAAATTACTAACTATTTATGTAATTTGTAAGTGGCTAAAAAAGAGCAAAAAAATAAAATAAAATAAAAGTAGAAAAACAGACAAACAACACAAGGAGCAAAACAAGATGGAAAAACAGGACAACACAAACGATGAAAGTATCACAACAGACCAAGACGAGACGACAAACGATGAAAATATGGATACAACTCAAGATGAGACGATACCAGATATAGAAGCCATAGGCGAAGCACAGGCACAAGAGGAGGCACAAGCTCAAGCACCAGAAGAAAGCGACGAGGCGAGATTTGACTCTCTTGACGAGGAGTTTAGGTCCAAGATGCAAGCCCAAGTAGATGAAGCAAACAACCAAGCAACCGAGGCCAAAGAGAAGTTGCTACGAGCTTATGCAGACTTTGAAAACTTCAAAAAACAGTTGCAAAAAGAAAAATACAATATGATAGACTATGCTAGTGAGAAGTTTGCTAGCGACTTGCTAGCTCCCATAGATGCCCTACAGATGGCGATAGTTAGCTCAAAAGGCGACTTTGAACCATCGCAAGTGGTCCAAAAACTTCAAGAGGGTATGGAGCTTACACTCAAGGCATTTAACACGGTGTTTGAAAAGCACGATATAACCGAGGTAGAATACGGCAAACATGACCCAGAACTACATCAAGCAGTCATGAAAATAGATGATGAGAAGTTTGAAACTGGTGATATAGTAGAGGTGCTACAAAAAGGATACAAATACAAAGATAGGTTGCTAAGAGAAGCTATGGTCTCCGTCGCTAACTGAGAATGAAACTTATCTTTTTGCTTTTTTCGTAGTTGGACTTCAAAATTTATACTAGTCATTTGCTTTGTGCAAACTCACAGTATAAATTTATCATCCGCTTTGAAAATACTCAAAATATATATTTCATTATAAATTGGTCGTTGTTTATTGTTAAAAATTATAAATTTCAATAAACCAAAATATCTATTTTGCAGATACGATTTTATATAAAAGCCAAAAAATAGATATTTTAAGGTTGTTTAGATAAAATAGATAATAAATTGACCGCAAAGTCAAAAAACTAATAAAATTTAAAATTAAAAGAAAAAAGGAGACACCATGGGTGCAACAATAGGGATAGACTTAGGGACGACAAACAGCTGTGTGGCAGTATTTCAAGGTGGTGAAGCGAAGATTATCACCAACAAAGAGGGCAAAAACACCACACCAAGTATAGTCGCATTTACAGACAAGGAGGAAGTGCTAGTAGGCGATAGTGCCAAAAGACAAGCGATAACAAATCCAGAGAAAACCATATATTCTATCAAACGAATTATGGGTCTTATGATAGATGAAGAACATGCAAAAGATGCTCAAAGCAAAGTAGGCTACAAGATAGTAGATAGAAACGGTGCTGCCGCAGTGGAGATAGGAGGCAAGACCTACACGCCACAAGAGATAAGTGCCAAGATATTGGGCAAACTCAAAGTAGATGCAGAGAGTTATTTGGGTCAAGAAGTCACAGATGCAGTGATAACTGTGCCTGCGTATTTCAACGACGCACAACGAAAAGCGACACAAGAAGCAGGCACGATAGCAGGACTAAATGTGCTACGAATTATCAACGAACCCACAGCGGCCGCACTAGCTTATGGGCTAGACAAAAAGGGCGAAGAAAAAATACTTGTATATGACTTAGGTGGTGGGACATTTGATGTCACTGTGCTAGAGATAGGAGATGGGACATTTGAAGTGTTGTCTACCGATGGCAATGCATTTTTGGGCGGAGATGACTTTGACAACCGTGTCATAGATTGGTTAGCCGATGAGTTCAAAGCAGAAAATGGTATAGACCTAAGAAGTGACAAGATGGCACACCAACGACTCAAAGATGAAGCAGAAAAAGCCAAAAAGGAGCTAAGTACCGCTACACAGATAGAGATAAATATACCATTTATCACTGCAGATGCTACAGGTCCTAAACACTTGGTCAAGACTTTGACTAGAGCAAACTTCGAGAAACTCACCAGCGACTTGATAGATGAGACACTTGAGCATATCAAGACAGCTATGAGCGATGCAGAGCTAGAGAGTAGCGAAATAAATCAGATCATCATGGTAGGCGGAAGCACAAGAATACCAAAGGCACAGCAAGTAGTCAAAGAGTATTTTAGCAAAGAGTTAAACAACTCAGTAAATCCAGACGAAGTAGTAGCAGCAGGCGCAGCTATACAAGGCGGGGTTTTGAGCGGTGATGTCAAAGATGTGCTACTACTAGATGTGACTCCGTTGTCGCTAGGCATAGAGACTATGGGTGGAGTGATGACTAGACTCATAGACAAAGGCACCACAATACCAGTGAAAAAATCGCAAATATTTTCGACAGCAGAAGACAATCAACCAGCGGTGAGTATATTGGTTGCTCAAGGCGAGAGAGAGTTTGCCAAAGACAACAAATCTTTGGGTAAATTTGACTTAACTGAGATACCAAAAGCCCCACGAGGAGTGCCACAGATAGAAGTGACATTTGATATAGATGCAAACGGTGTGCTAAATGTGAGTGCCAAAGACAAAGGCACAGGAAAAGAAAACAAGATAACTATCAGCGGTTCATCTGGGTTAAGCGATGACGAGATAAACAAGATGGTCAAAGAAGCAGAACTCAACAAAGAGGCAGATGAGAAAAAGAAACAGATGATTGAAGCGAAAAATCAAGCAGAAGCTATGCTTCACGCTACACGGAAAACTTTGGAAGAAAACAAAGGTGTAGTCAGCGAAGATGAGGAAAAAGCGATAGTAGATGAAGCAGCGAAACTAGAAGAGATGTTAAAAGATGAGAATATTACCAAAGAGAAACTAGAAGCACAAAGCAAAAAACTCACCGAAGTATCCAAAAAACTAGCCGAAGAAGCGATGAAAAAGCAGTCAGGAGGCTGTGGAGATGGTAGCTGTGAGACAAAAGAGCAAACAAAAAAGAAAAAAGATGACGATGTCATAGATGCGGAAGTAGAATAGACACAAACACACAAACAACAAACGAGAATTTATAACTTCTCGTTTGTTTATTTTAGTTTGTTGTATTGGTCTATAGTATTGATATTTGTGAACTGTAGCTCATCTTTAAACGATATTTTCGTAGTATCTATGAGCTTGTGTAGTTGTCGGATTTGGTGAATATCTTGACCCAGCAACGACTGTATATCTAGCTGTATATCTATATCAAACAATCCAACAAGAAAATTGTTATTTGCTATACAGTTTGGCTCCTGTTTTATAAGCTGTGATATGGTGCTAGATGATACCAAAGGAGTATCTACAGGTATGCAAAAAAATCTTTGTGTGGTTTGTGTAGATAGATAGCTACAGATAGTATCCATCGCCACTAAAGGTGAGCTGATCTCGCTGTCGTCGTAAATAGTTTTTGCGCTGTTGGTTTCATGATATTTATGCTTGGTAGATATATATATGTCATCAAATATCTTTGATAGCTTGTCTATCTGAAACGATAGCATAGTCTCAAATCCACGAAATGGCAACATAGCTTTGTCGCTACCCATACGAGATGATGCCCCACCACACAATATCACACAGGCTTTGTCACTTTTCATTTGATGATAGTTTTTCTGTGATGTGGTTTTCTAGTCTGTTTTTTTCTATACCGCTCAATATAGCTTGAGTATAACAGTTCTCTACTTTGTGCTTGTATTTGTCATAGTCAAAATAGCTAAAATGTATCTGCCAGTTGCTACGGACACATTTTGCTGTCATATTGTCATATAGCCACTCTTTGAACAACCCAAAAAATGAAAACACAATAGTAGTGAAAACTATAGCAAAAAGTATAGACAGATGACAATCAACTTTGGCAAATGCAAAGTGAGCAATATATGCCACAGGCACTATGACTATATGTATCAACCCAAAAAATATGAGATAACTCCTGCCGTGTCTTAGCTTGATACCCATATCTATGCCTTTAAGCGACATATTGTTGTTGAGTTGTTTGTTTGCTTCTAGTAGCTCGTGATATAGCATAGGAAGTTTTGAAACTCTAAAGCAATATCCTAGTATAAATTCTCTTAGTTTTGTAGTCATAATATCATCCTTTTTCCTATATTATCCAAAAAAACATAAAAATAGAGTTGATTTAAAGTTTTTTGGATAAAATGGATAAAATTTGTCAAGGTAGCTCAGCTGGTTAGAGCGCTGGTCTCATAAGCCGGAGGTCGGGAGTTCAAGTCTCCCTCTTGATACCATGGAAATTTTGAATGTTTAATTTTGAATGCTGGCAACCTACAGTTTGTCGTCAGTTCAATGTTTGGCCCCAAGCAAGCTTTCACAGAAAGTTTTTTACAGGAAACATTTTCGCTGAAGCGAAAAGCGATTCTCTTGTTTTGCAAGCAAAAATCGCCACGGCTACTTTTCACAGAAAGTTTGGACTTCGTCCAATCGCCACGGCTACTTTTCACAGAAAC
>JAOZMC010000009.1 GCA_029934475.1 Arcobacteraceae bacterium | reverse complement strand
TAAAAATTAAAAAGGCAAAATCATTCAACGATTGATAGTAGATATAGAAGATAGACACATAAACCTAGTCGTGGGATTGTTGTCAAATCTCAAACAAAACATAGTCAAAAATATCACGATACAGAAAGAACAAACAAAAGGTATATCAAATTTAGATAGATTTCGCCAGTTGCAAAGCAACTCAAACAATACAGCCAAACTAACTATGGATATGGCTACAAATACTAGCGAGATGGTAAACGATGGTCTGTTTTGATTTGATAAGGGTTTTAGAAAGCTTCAAAAATATCTAAAATCAAGCTAACTATAAAATGACAAAATTTCAATCAGCACAACTATTGACACAACCTGTCAATCACTCATGTTATAATACAAAGTTGCAAAGATGAAAAACAAAAAACGCTAATGTCGCCACATAGAGGCGACCGTGAGTTAGAAGCAATGGATGGACAAGTTCGCCGAAGCGAGGCACAAATGAGACAACCATGAGCACACGGTGCGAACATTTGTTAGGAATTGGCACAGATTTTATATCTGGGTCAAGGAGCACAAATGAGACAACCATGAGCACACGGTGCGAACATTTGTTAGGAATTGACACAGATTTTATATCTGGGTCAAGGAGCACAAATGAGACAACTATGACCAAAAAATAAAGGAAAACAAAATGACAAAACCAAAACCATATAAAGTAAGATGCGAGAAATGCAACTACAGCACGACAGTGCGACCTAGAAGTGATTGTTTAGATCCAAAAGATTTGACCAAACAGATATGTCCTACTTGCAAGCTAATCATGCCGCGAGTGCCTATGGGTATGCTAGATAAGTTTATAGTGGCATTTACTAGCTAATGTTAAAGGCGACCTAAATGCCAGCTAACATGATGTAAGTTAATATTATTATGGTATTCTATCAAAATAGCAAATATGACAAAACATATCAAAACGATACAAGGACAAACAAGATGAATATGACAGATAACAATCTAATCAACAATCTAAAGCACCTCATAATCTCCTCTAGGGAGAGGGTCGTCCTATCTGTAAATACAACTATGGTGCAAACATATTGGAATATCGGCAAGACACTTGTCCAGGACGAACAACGAGGAAATGCCAGAGCAACTTATGGCAAAAAACAACTAGAAGTGATATCACAGGTGCTGACAAAAGAGTTTGGAAAAGGTTTCGATGCCTCAAACTTGCGAAATATGAGACGATTTTTTATAGCATTTCCAATTCGAGAGACAGTGTCTCCTAAATTGAGCTGGAGTCATTATTGTAAGTTGATAAAAATAGAAAACACAACAGCTAGACCATGGTATATAGACGAAGCGATAGACAACAGCTGGAGCGTCCGGGCTTTGGATAGACAGATAGGCAAGCTAACACATCAAGATGTGGGGCAGATGGACACATATGTGAGAATTTATGATAAGTTCCACAAAACAGACGATGACAATCCTACTGTTGGTTTGATATTGTGTAGCGAACACTCAAAAGCGGTAGCAAAATATTCAGTGCTAAATGACAACGACCAACTCTTTAGCTCAAAATATTTGCCTTTTTTGCCTACTGTTGAGGAGCTTCAAATCGAACTACAAAGAGAGCGAGAGTTGTTGGACGATGGGATTACAACACGATGACAAGACCAAAACCATATACCCTAAAGTGTGAGAAGTATATAGATAGATATTTAAAAGGAATACAACAGTGAGTATATTGTTGGAGGCAGTCAAATTTGCAGATAGTAACTTCAAAGACCTAAAAAGAAAATTGATAAATCATCTCATAGGCGAATATGGACATATCAACACAATAAAGATAGACAACACAAACAAAACTATATTTGTGTCAGTGCAACTACATGGCGACACGACAGACACAAACATAGATATAAAAAGATACAAAATAGTCCCCACAGACAAACTGACACGAGCTATAGTTATAGAGCAGGTAACATGCGACAAACAGTGGATAGACAAAGCTCTCAACCAGTTTGTAGTAGGCAAGTCGTTTAATATACCTATGCAAGACAAACATGGTATGATAGATGAATTTCTATAGCAAAGCTGGACAAATAAGATGCAAATAATCATAGGGTTGTTTTTGTTGATAGCATTTGTAGTCATCGTAGCTACTTTGACACTCAAATATCTGTTGATATTTATCTTTCTAGCTGTAGCGATACTACTACACAACTATGTGCCAGTGGTTTTTGATATGGCAGTGGAGTATTGGTATCTATCGATACTGTTGGTCGTGGTCTATATACTGTCTCAAAAACAGAAAAAAAGCAAAGAGACACAAAAATAGATTTGGATTTATAAACTTATGATACAATACCAAAAAGGACGAACATGACAGCGACAATATCAAGTATGGGCGAAGAACAGGGCTTTGTATGTGTCAGAGGCATTATGGACAAACTGGGTCTATCTATAGGCGACAAGATGAAAATATTTGTCGAAAATCAAAAGATAATACTAGAGCCTATAGGACACAAAAGAGCAAAATATGACATAAATGACTTAGTCGCCAAGCTTCCCAAAGTAGCCTACAAGGACAATCAAGCACAAAGTTTAGAAGCCTACGACAAGCCTCTTGAGTTTTTTGATGACAAGATGGGATGTGACAAGTAGCATCCAAAAAACTACAAATCCAAAAGACACGATGACACACGACACCGATATCTGTTTTCACAAAAGAAAAAAGAGGTTGGAAAACATACGACAAGATGTCATGGATGGTCGTATAGAGATATTATCTCAAAAACAAACAGACGACACTATAGACAAGTTATTTGCGACACTACCGTATGAATATGACAGATAACAATCCAATCAATAACATAAAGCACCTCATAATCTCATCAAGAGCGAGAGTTGTTGGACGATGGGATTACAACACGATGACAAGACCAAAACCATATACCCTAAAGTGTGAGAAGTATATAGATAGATATTTAAAAGGAATACAACAGTGAGTATATTGTTGGAGGCAGTCAAATTTGCAGATAGTAACTTCAAAGACCTAAAAAGAAAATTGATAAATCATCTCATAGGCGAATATGGACATATCAACACAATAAAGATAGACAACACAAACAAAACTATATTTGTGTCAGTGCAACTACATGGCGACACGACAGACACAAACATAGATATAAAAAGATACAAAATAGTCCCCACAGACAAACTGACACGAGCTATAGTTATAGAGCAGGTAACATGCGACAAACAGTGGATAGACAAAGCTCTCAACCAGTTTGTAGTAGGCAAGTCGTTTAATATACCTATGCAAGACAAACATGGTATGATAGATGAATTTCTATAGCAAAGCTGGACAAATAAGATGCAAATAATCATAGGGTTGTTTTTGTTGATAGCATTTGTAGTCATCGTAGCTACTTTGACACTCAAATATCTGTTGATATTTATCTTTCTAGCTGTAGCGATACTACTACACAACTATGTGCCAGTGGTTTTTGATATGGCAGTGGAGTATTGGTATCTATCGATACTGTTGGTCGTGGTCTATATACTGTCTCAAAAACAGAAAAAAAGCAAAGAGACACAAAAATAGATTTGGATTTATAAACTTATGATACAATACCAAAAAGGACGAACATGACAGCGACAATATCAAGTATGGGCGAAGAACAGGGCTTTGTATGTGTCAGAGGCATTATGGACAAACTGGGTCTATCTATAGGCGACAAGATGAAAATATTTGTCGAAAATCAAAAGATAATACTAGAGCCTATAGGACACAAAAGAGCAAAATATGACATAAATGACTTAGTCGCCAAGCTTCCCAAAGTAGCCTACAAGGACAATCAAGCACAAAGTTTAGAAGCCTACGACAAGCCTCTTGAGTTTTTTGATGACAAGATGGGATGTGACAAGTAGCATCCAAAAAACTACAAATCCAAAAGACACGATGACACACGACACCGATATCTGTTTTCACAAAAGAAAAAAGAGGTTGGAAAACATACGACAAGATGTCATGGATGGTCGTATAGAGATATTATCTCAAAAACAAACAGACGACACTATAGACAAGTTATTTGCGACACTACCGTATGAATATGACAGATAACAATCCAATCAATAACATAAAGCACCTCATAATCTCATCAAGAGCGAGAGTTGTTGGACGATGGGATTAAAATATGATGACAAGACCAAAGCCATATAAACTAAAGGTCACCTCTAAATAGAGTGTTTAACTTTTGTAGCAAAAAGTGAAAATAGCAAATTTAAGCTTTTTATGGTATTTTATATAAAAAAAGGAAAAAGATGTTAAATCTGTTTATATTTTTGTATGTTGTGTATATCATCATATCTTTGGTGACTGCTTATTTGCAGATAGGTTTCGTAGCCAAACGAAAAAAGCAAAAACCAGCAATACTAGAAAAAAAAGAGTTTGAAAAAGCAGGGGACTATACTATACAGACACAGAAGTTGTCGATCATCACGACTGTGTTGGATATAGCTATGCTACTGTTTTGGTTGGGCTTGGGTCTTGTGTGGCTTGACGGTATGTTTGCCGACTTTGTATCATGGCAAAAGGCAGTGCTATTTGTGGATAGTTTTATACTTATAAACTGGATTATCGCTTTGCCACTTTCACTTTATAGCATATTTGTGCTAGACAAACAATACGGCTTTTCAAATATGACTGCTGGGCTGTATATCAAAGACACACTCAAAACTGGAGTGTTGTTTCTGCTGTTTGGTAGTGCGGTCGTAGCTGTCGTAGCGTTGATAGTCGAGAGCTTTGAGCTGTGGTGGATATATGGCTTTGCTTTTTTGTTTGCTGTGGTGGTGCTTATCAATATGCTCTATCCTATCATCCGTGACAAGATGTTTGACAAGTTTGAAAAGCTAGCAGACAAGGAGCTTGAAGCCAAGATAAACTCTCTACTAGAAAAGGTAGGCTTCAGATCAAGCGGAGTATTCAGTGTAGATGCATCAAAACGAGACAATAGGTTAAATGCCTACTTTGGTGGGTTAGGTAGCACCAAACGAGTTGTTTTATACGATACGCTGATAGACAAACTCACACACGATGAACTACTAGCAGTGTTAGGACATGAGCTAGGACACTTCAAAAACGGCGATGTGTTGAAAAACATAGCTATCACGGGTGCGATACTTTTTGTATTTTTTGCGATATTTGGCAATATAACCTCGGCAGTATTTAGCACACTAGGGCTAGTAAACGATGCTTCCTCTATCATCGTGCTGTTTATGATATTTTCTCCGGCTATGTCCTTTTTTCTCATGCCACTCATATCGTTTATCAGCCGACACAACGAATACAACGCAGACAAATTTGGTAGCGATCTAAGTAGCAAAGATGACCTCATATCTGCTTTACTAAAGCTGGTTCGCGAAAACAGGTCTTTTCCGTTTTCTCATGCTTGGTATCTGTTTTTCTATTATTCTCATCCACCATTGTCTCTACGACTCAAGCGACTTGGATACAAAAAGGACGATGTATGAATATAGTAGATAAGATAAACAAATTGAAAAGCGAATTAGATGTCACAGTAGTAGCACACTATTATCAAAAAAACGAAGTATTTAACATAGCCGATATAACTGGCGACAGCCTAGAACTAGCAAAAAAATCAAGCGAAGTAGGGACACAGTTTGTGCTGTTTTGTGGTGTAGGGTTTATGGGACAAAGTGTCAAAGTCCTAGCTCCACACAAGAGAGTCATCATGCCCAAAATCGCCTGCTGTGCTATGGCTCGTATGATAGATGTAGGGTATTTTGATGAAAATCTGGAGATACTTCACAAAGCAGGCATAAAAGATGACGACATATATCCTATCACATATATAAACTCCAGTGCCGAAGTCAAAGCAAAAGTAGGGCAGATGGGCGGTATAGTATGCACCAGTAGCAATGCCTTTGCTATCATAAAAGATGGACTGACAAAAGGCAAAAAGATATTTTTCGTGCCAGATAGATGTCTGGGTCAAAACTTCGCCCACGATATGGGACTCAAATCTGCAGTCGTAGGTATAGACGATATAGACGATGTCAAGTCAGCCGATATCATATGTTACAATGGCTTTTGTTCAGTTCATCAGCTTTTTACCACTGCCGATATAGAGTTCTATAGAGCAAAATATCCAGAGATATTGGTAGCGGTGCATCCAGAGTGCGACCCATCTGTAGCTAGAAAAGCAGATTTTTGTGGCTCTACTTCACAGCTGATAAAATATATAGCCGAGCTAAATATAGACCAAAAAGTGGTCGTAGGCACGGAATACAATATGGTGTCAAGATTAAGAGAGAAAAACACATATACTTTAAGTGCCACTAAACCGCAGTGTCCTACTATGAACGAAACAACTCTAACCGATGTTTATGATAGTTTGCTATCTATAAAGCAAGACAATATCACAAATGAGATCATCATAGACGATAGTACAGCGAGATATGCAAAAATAGCTCTAGAAAAGATGCTCAGTGTTTGATATAGGCGATATAAACACAAAGGCAAAACAGCTCCAAAGTTTGACAGATAGCTCACTTGTAACTATAGAGAGTTTGAAAAGTATCGCGAAGCCATCTTATGTCAACTTTGTATCGCCACTGATGGATATAGCCGAAACTATACATGAAAATTTCACTATACCATTTCATATAGATGCAGTGAAAAACAGCACAGACACAGACAAATTGTGCAAGACTGCTTTGGATATATTGACAGCTTATGACAACAAAATATCTCAAGATGAGAAACTTTTTGATATGTTTAAGTCTATAGAGACAACTGGTCTAAACGAAGCACAAAATATGGTAATATCCAAGCAGATACAAAGCTACAAGCTAAACGGATGTGGTCTGGACAAAAAAACCAAAGAGCAAATAGCAGATATAAACCTACAGCTAGAACAACACAGCCACAACTTTTCGTCAAATATCATCAAGCACATAAGCGAATATGAGCTAGTGCTAGAGGATGACAAATATATCAAAGATATGCCACAAAGCGACAAAGCACTAGCCAAAACCGACGACGGCTGGCGATTTACTCTACAAGCCCCATCTTATATAGCTTTTATGACCTATTGTAGTAGTGATACACTGCGACAAGAGTTATACAAAAACTATGTCACCAAAGCACCACAAAATGCTATAATCATAGACAAGATACTTAAGCTCA
The DNA here is from genome assembly GCA_029934475.1 of Arcobacteraceae bacterium. Lineage (GTDB taxonomy): Bacteria > Campylobacterota > Campylobacteria > Campylobacterales > Arcobacteraceae > B24-G6. Next base: position 33,976 of record JAOZMC010000009.1, on the reverse strand, counting down.
AAGATGAAAAAGCAAAGCTACTAGGCTATGAAAATTTTGCTGTATATTCTCTACAAACCAAGATGGCAAAATCACCTAGCGATGTGGTGGAGTTTTTGGATAGTTTGTCGCTACGAGCTAAACCCAAAGCCCAAAAAGAGCTTGAACAGATACAAGAGTTTGCTCGTAATTTTGACGGCAAAAAAGAGATTAACACATGGGATATGGCATACTACAGCGACAAACTCAAAAAACACAAACACAACATAGACGAGGAGGCTTACCGTGTCTATTTCGAACAAAGCATAGTCCTAGATGGATTTTTTGCTTTTGCTCTTGATATGTTTGATATAAGGTTTGAAAAAGTAGCACAAAAACTCTGGCACGACAAAGCTACAAGATATGATATAACAAAAGATGACAAAAAGATAGCTACAATATATTTTGACCTAGAGAGTAGGGCGGACAAACGAAGCGGAGCTTGGATGAACAACCTACACAGCAAACAACAACACAAAACTCCGTCAGCTTTTGTGGTGTGTAATTTTCCGCCATCTACTGCTAAAACCCCCTCACTTCTGCGACACGACGATGTGGTGACACTTTTTCATGAGATGGGGCATGCATTGCATCATCTACTTAGCAGTGTTGTAGAGCCATCGGTCAGTGGTGTAGGCGGTGTGGCATGGGATGTGGTGGAGTATCCATCGCAGTTTTTGGAGAGTTTTTGTTATGATTTTGAGACTATTAAAAAGTTTGCTGTTCATTATAAAACAAAAGAACCGATACCAAAAGATATGATAGATAGGCTAATATCAGCGAAAAACTTCCAGACAGCACTTGCCACTCAAAGACAAGTGGAGTTTGCTATGTTTGATATGAAACTGCATATGAACTTGTATCAAAAAGATGAAATTCAAAAGCTACTAGACGATGTGCGAGATGATACGAGTGTGCTACAAACTCCTGATTATAACAAGTTTCAAAATAGTTTTGATCATATATTTGGTGGCGGATATAGTGCTGGATACTACAGCTACAAGTGGGCTCAGGTATTGAGTGCCGACAGCTTCAAACGATGTGCCATAGACAAAACTCAAAAACAACAAAAACAATATATGACTAGATATTTGCACAGTGTGCTAGCATTGGGTGGAAGTGTGGATATGAATGAAATATATCTCAAGTTAAACGGCGAGCAACCAGATATAAACTCACTGCTTGAGCTAGAGGGTATATTATAAAGCAGTTTGCCATAGTAGGAGCTACTGCGAGTGGCAAGACCTCCTTTGCCATAGATATGGCGAAAAGATACGACTGCGTGGTGTTGTCGTGTGATTCTCTATCTGTATATAAGCACATAGACATAGCATCCGCTAAACCGACCCTAGAAGAACGACAAGGGGTTGTACACTTTGGGCTAGATGTAGTCAAACCAAACCAAAAGTTCGATCTGTTTGACTTTGTGAAGTGTTATAAAAAAGCGAAAAGATATGCTAAAAAAAACAAACAAAATCTAGCTATAGTTGGTGGTAGTGGATTTTATCTCAAAGCATTGACTACTGGTATATCTCTCTTGCCAAAGGCGGACAAAGTAGCTAAACAAAAGATAAAAGCAAGTATGCTAGACACACAAGAGTGCTATAGATTTTTAAGCTCACTTGATCCAAACTATATACGAAAAATATCTACAAACGATCGCTATAGGATAGAAAAGGCGATAACCATATACCACACGACCCATCAAGCACCGTCAAGATATTTTGCCACCAATCCACCACAGCCTGTATCAAAAGACATAAAGGTATTTAACCTAACTATAGAGAAGAACATATTGCATAAAAATATAGAAAGCAGAACAGCCCAGATGCTAAAGCACGGACTACTAGACGAAGCAGTATCGCTAGAAAACAGGTTTGATAGAGGTTGTCAGCCTATGGGTAGCATAGGTATAAAGGAGTGTATGAGTTATCTAGATGGCGATATAGATATGTTTGAGCTACAAGATACCATAACCCAAAACACCAAAGCATTAGCCAAACAACAGATGACATACAACAGCTCACAATTTGACAATATAACGACAGCCGATATAGAAAAACTCAAAAAAGATATAGATAACTTTGTGTTATGACGATACAATAACAAAATAGCAAACAAACAGCAAGGATATGATATATGGTTGTTGTCATGTCCGTATGCTCGTCCGCAAAGAGCAACAGACGATGGAAGCTAGCTACCCAACCCAACCTAGCAGACTTATCGTCTTTGCTATAGCAAATGTGCCACCAAGCCCCACTGCTACACCATAAAATGCTAGTCTAAATGCTTCATAAAAAGCCTTTTTGTTTCGTATCTCATGTTCTTTGTCCCATTGGACTCTATCTATTTCAAATCTTTTCATATTTATCGCTAGATTTTGCTTGAGTGCTTCTATCTCCAATATCTCTTTTTCATCTATTCTTGGCATATTTAACCTTTGAAATTATTTGCTATATTATACCCAAAAAAGCTTATAGTGGCACAATTTTTTGTGTAATTTGAAAATTTAGCGAGACTACAAAACAAATGTCGCCTCTAAAAACCTCTATAGTTCATAGAATAAGCAGTTTTCACAGGAAACATTTTCGCGATAATAAAAAATATTTCCTGTAAAAGTAGTTATTTCATATTATCTGGACGACAGGAACAAGTCAAAAAAGTTTCTGTGAGTTATGGGCTTTTGTATATCCTGTGTCAAGAGGTTGGTCTTGACACAGAAAAATAGTCGGTGGCGACTATGGCAGGTGTCGCTACTGTCTATATAGACTAGCAACCATCGTTTGAAACTCTAACGCCCAAAGCTTGGTCGCATATTAAATACTCGGCATTACAATAGTCACTAGCTTTTCCTCTACACCAAGTTAATGCCCTATCTTGATCTGTCTGAACTCCGCCTGTCCAACATTGATTTTCATCTCTTTCTCTATTTTCAGCCAATAAAGCTGTAGAGCTAACTATCTCACATGTTGTGTATTTATCATCTTTTTTCTCTTCACAACCTACAAACAACAAACCTGTTATAAATACAAATAATACTATTCTCATAATTCTATCCTCCAAGTTTGTCCGCATGTGAAGTTTTCGTATCGTTCCTGATATACTATCTGGATGATATCTCCTGCTTCGCAATTTTTTGTGACTGCTTGGTTTTTATCTATCTCAAATTCATCAAAATCTATATAAAAGCTGACTTTTTTGTCTGTCAAGTTGTGCACAGAGAAACTCGTGCCATCTTTTGTCTCGTTTGCTACTATGCTACTAAACATAAACGATACTGCTACTAGCAATACCATCATCATCTGTGTCATCGCAGACCGCTTGTTTGTATTATTTTTCATAATATATCCTTGTTTTGTGTTGAATTGTTGCTAAAAAGTAGCAAAAAAGTTTGAGAAAGGTTTTTTCTCTTGGGTTTTAGGAAGCGACTATTGTCCCCCCCCCCGCAGGTGTGGCCGCACTTGTGTTTGGCACTGTTGGTCGGTGTATCATAATCTCTCCTTTTCGTGGTTTTGGGCAAGCCCTAGAAACATAAACCTTATGAAGTAGTTTAGCTTCTAGGTCATAATATCCAAAAAAACTTAATGTTGACAAAATTTTGCGAGATTTTTGCCATATTTTAATGCTAATAAATTTTAAGTTCTAAAAAATCCTATAAACAATAGCATAAGTTAAAGCATATAGACATCGCTAAAGCATATAAATATCACAAAAGCAGATAAATATCGGCTAGGTTTTTGTACTATTTGTTAGTTTGCCAAAAAACCAAACTATATATATGCCAGTGATTAGCATGATACTAAATCCTGCTATTATATTGATATCAAACATTTTCCATCTCCTTGTGTTATCTTATCCAAAAAAACTTAATCTTTTCAAATTTTCCAAGATATTTATAAAACAGACAAAGTTTCAAGATATTTATAAAATTTTATATTATTTAGATACAATAACCAAAAAGGACAAAGATGGACTACAAAGACACGATACTTTATCAAAGACGAGCTTCCCTATGCGAGGAAACTTGCCACACAACGAACCGCTCAAATACAAACAATGGTTTGAGACCAAAGTGTGTAACTGATTAAAAATAGATCTAACTAACAGATATGAATAAAAACAATATTATAAAATTTTTAAGATCAAAAAAGGATAGTTTCAAGCGACAGCACGGCATATCTACACTGGGGCTGTATGGTAGCTATGCTAGAGACGAAGCGACTGCCAATAGTGATGTAGATATATTTTATACTACCGATGATAGATTTTCTATGGGATTGCTAGAGTGGGCGGAGTTTTTGGAAAATTTGAAAAAGGAGCTAGATATAGACAAGTTGGATTTTGTAAATCTAAACTCTATGAATCCTATCATCAAATATTATGCAAAAAAGGATTTCATATATGTATGATGAGAAAAATTTAGTTTATATTTTAACTATGCTTGAGCGTATCGAAAAAACATGGATATATACACAAGACCATGATAATGCTGTCGCTTTTATATTTGCAAATCAACAAAAAGACCTAAATGCTGTCATCACTATGTTTGTAGCTATAGGAGAAGAATCAAAGAAAATCGAAACATCGCTCAAAGAGAGCATAAACTCAGATATTAACTGGAAAAATATAGCAGGTATTAGAGATAAAATATCACATGACTATAGAGGTACAGATGAAAAACTTTTGTGGAATACTATAAACAAAGATTTCTATCTGCTAAAAAATGCCTTGATAGAGATGGTAGGGCTTATAAACCACCACAAGCACTGCTTGACAAATTTTTAAGCTCTGTGTATTATCAACATTTACAATATCTCAAAGACACATAACCATAGGACAATTTGGAGGTTAACTTATGGATTTAGACAAAACAGACAAAGTTTCAAGATATTTATAAAATTTTATATTATTTAGATACAATAACCAAAAAGGACAAAGATGGACTACAAAGACACGATACTTTATCAAAGACGAGCTTCCCTATGCGAGGAAACTTGCCACACAACGAACCGCTCAAATACAAACAATGGTTTGAGACCAAAGTATATGAAAAGATGAAACAAAACAGAGCAAACCGCGATATATGGACATTTCACGATGGACCTCCGTATGCAAACGGCGATATACATATAGGACATGCTTTAAATAAAATACTCAAAGATATAGTCACAAAATACCACTACTTTGACGGCAAGGCTGTGCGATTTACCCCTGGGTGGGATTGTCACGGTTTGCCGATAGAACAAAAAGTAGAAGAAAAGATAGGCGGACAAAAGAAAAAAGAGTTGCCAAAAAGCACAGTGCGACAGCTATGCCGTGACCACGCATCAAAATATATCCAGATACAAAAAGAGCAGTTCAAAGCTCTAGGAGTCATATGTGACTGGGACAAGCCGTATCTCACTATGGAAAACCACTTTGAAGCAAATATATACAAAGAGTTAGTCGCCATAGCGAAAAATGGGCTACTAATCCAGCGAAGCAAACCAGTGTTTTGGTCGTGGGCGGCAAAAACAGCTCTAGCTGAAGCGGAAGTGGAATACAAAGATAAAGTCTCGCCATCTATCTATGTGGCATTTAGGTTAAAAGAGACAGACGATAGTATCATCATATGGACGACCACTCCGTGGACCTTGCCAGCAAACAGCGGTATAGCACTCAACAGCGAAGCAAAATATGTGCGAACTATGGACGGCTATATAGTGGCATATGAGTTATACGAAAGCCTAAAAGCAGACGGCATAGTCAGTGGCGATATAGCAGGAGATATAGACCCAAAAGAGCTAGAAAACTGCTATGCTATCAATCCACTAAATGACCGACTATCAAAGATAGTGCTAGGCTCACATGTAGAGACTAGCTCTGGCACTGGGTGTGTGCATACAGCTCCAGGACACGGCGAAGATGACTATGTGCTAGGACTACAAAATGACCTAGCTATGCTTATGCCTGTAGCAGACAACGGATGTTTTGATGAGACTATCATCAAAGAAAAGCTACTGCCAGAGGAGTTTGTGGGTGTCAATATATTTAAAGCAAACGATGGCATACTAGAACTGCTGGGCGACAGCTTGCTAAAAAGAGTTGATATCACTCACTCATATCCGTTTTGTTGGCGGACACACAAGCCAGTGATATATCGTGCTACGAAACAGTGGTTTATAGCACTTGACAAACCATATGGCAAAGAGGGCAAGACACTGCGAGACAATGCCTTAGATGCTATACAGAAGGTCAATTTTTATCCAAAAAGTGGCAAAAATAGGTTGCTAAGTATGATCCAAAATCGCCCAGACTGGTGTATTAGTCGTCAAAGAGACTGGGGTGTACCTATAGCATTTTTTGTAGACAAGACCACCAAAGAGCCAGTCATGGACGAAAAAGTCCTAGACCATATAGCTGGGATATTTGAGACACATGGAGCAGATGCGTGGTGGGATATGAGCGTAGAGGAGCTACTATATCCACATAGCGGTCTTGACCCAAAGAACCTGACAAAAACTACAGATATACTAGATGTGTGGTTTGATAGTGGTAGCACCCAAAAGGCAGTGCTACGAAGTGGCAAATACGATGCAGGAAACTATCCTGCTGATATGTATCTCGAAGGAAACGACCAACACAGAGGCTGGTTTCAAAGCTCCTTGCTAGTCTCACTTAGCTCAAACGAGCAAATACCATACAAAAGTATATTAACTCACGGATTTACGGTAGATGCAAAAGGCGAAAAGATGAGCAAATCCAAAGGCAATGTAGTAGCTCCTGACAAAGTTATCAAACAATACGGCACAGAGATTTTGCGACTTTGGGTAGCGATGAGCGACTTCCAAAATGACCTAAAAATCAGCGATGAAATACTTAAACAGATGGCAGAACAGTATAGAAAAATACGAAATACTTTGCGGTTTTTGCTATCAAATATCAGCGATCTTGAGAGACTATCGCCAGTAGATGAACTAGGACAGATAGACAAGTGGATACTAGCAAAGACCAAAAAGGTGTATGACGAGATAGATAAAGACTTCGCTACATATGAGTTTAGCAAAGGTATCAACAAGCTTAACAACTTTTTAGTAGCAGATCTATCAAATATATATCTAGATGTGTGCAAAGACAAACTGTATTGCGACAAAAAGAGAAGTAAAAGTAGGACAAACTCACAGACTGCCATGCTCATGATCACCAAAGCTACTATGCAACTACTTTCCCCCATACTTACATACACTATGGACGAGATATTAGGACACACAGACGAGATACTAGATAGTGGTGTCAAAAGTCTGTTTGATATAGAAAAATACGAGCTACCACAAGTGGATTGTAGCATAGATGAAAACTATATGTTAGAGGCAAAAAACAGTTTCAACGAAACTATAGAGAGCCTAAAAAAGGACAAAACCATCAAGTCTACTTTGGAGCTAGTGATATATAGCAAAAGCCCACAACTAGATATATTAAGCCCAGCAGAAGCGGAGGACTGGTTTGTAGTGAGTAAAGTTATCCACCACAAAGAGGACAAAGTGGTAGCTAGTTTTGAAGTCAGTGGCGATAAATTTGAGATATATTTTGCCTCCAAACAAAAGTGCGAGAGATGTTGGAAATATAGAGCCAAGCAGACAGGTGGTATATGTCACAGATGTCAAGATGTAGTCGATAGTCTATGAGCGAGCCAGTATCGACAGCCATGATAATATCTACTATAGCGACTATAGTCGGTATCTCTTTGGTGCTTGTGATTGTCATCAAAATTATGGCAAAAAGCAGACAAAAAAAGAAAATTTAAGTTTAACTAGATAAAATAGACTACTTTTTGGGCTAGACATGGTTTCGACTATATTAACTCGATATAAGTAGCATGTTCGTGTGAGTTACGACAAAAACTCAAAAATTTTAGACGCAAATAATACAAATTATTCTCCAGCTTTCGCTAAAATAGCGTAAGTTTAATTTTTGGAGCTGACTTTTATATGTTGCTATTGCATATATTTTAAGTCAGTCATAGTCTAATAGCTTGTTGTATAGATGTTGGTTTTATCTATATGAGACACCTTTAACCTTTGTTTGTATGGCATTTGGAAGCTTCGCCATACACAACGAGATATAAGCTTTGCTAAGCATGTAGAGGCTTATGTTAGGTTGGTTTAGGACTGGGGTTCGATCCCCCACTGGTCCACCATATTATCGAGAAATTTTCATAAATCTTTTTATCTTTTTTTGCAAACATACGCCACGAAACAAACCACAGATAGATACAGCTACACCACAGAGATAAAAATATCCAAGTTCATAGCATATATCTGTCCGTATAGTTTATTTGCTGATACTTTGGCTACACTCAAGCTCAAGCACCCCAAAGCCAGGCATTTTGTCTATGCTTATAGATATCTCAACGGCACAGGACAAATAGTCGAAAACAGCAGTGACGATGGTGAACCTAGAGGCACATCTGGCAAACCATCTCTAGCGGTACTATCTGGTGAAAATATTATAAATACAGCGGTCATAATAGTGCGGTATTTTGGAGGGACTAAGCTAGGCACTGGTGGGCTTGTGAGAGCTTATAGTCAAGCCGTCCATACTGTCATAGATGTAGCGGAACTTGAAATATACAAAAAGCTTATAGACAAAACTATCGTCATAAATTATACAGAGCTAAACAGACTAAAATATAGACTAAAACAACAAGACATAGAGATAGTAGATATAATCTTTGATAATGATATCCAGATAGACACAAGGGCGACAGCAGAGCAATATGAGAAAATACAGAGTGACTAGACAGCAGTATTATATCACTGGCAATACAAAGTTGGGCTTTGTGTCTGTGGAGCTTTTGATATGCTCCAAGCTGTTTGGCAAAGCAAACGGATATATCTCGTCTGTTTGCTCTAGTTTTTTTAGCACGATATCATCGCCTATCTTGTAAAAATACCTATCGTTGATAGCTTTGATAGCACTGCTACGGTTAAACTCAAATCCACTACATGACAGTAGCTCAAAATCCTTGATTATAGATAAAGTAGTGAGAAATATATAGCAAACTTTTATCGCCATATACGACCCTGGACCACTGATATATAGCACGGTGTCTATGTGGTATCTAGCCATAATGTCCTCAAATATTTCTGGCAACAGATCACTAGTCAGTCCATCTTTGCTGTAGCTGTCTATAAGTATATCATCTACATATATTCCTACCAAAAGCGGTGTAGATATACTTAGGACGACTACCTTATGCTTTGGCTTTGTCATAAGCTAGCTCTAGCATCTCTTTGTGTTGTATTGCCTCTTCTAGATCTACTATCTTGTAGTTGGCTTTTGACGCTAGCAATTTTTTTGTCAATAGATGGTTGAGATGGTGACTACCAGCCATAGCATCATAATACCCCACTATAGTGTATCCTACTAGAGCCATATCGCCTATAGCATCTAGTATCTTGTGTCGGACAAATTCGTCATCGTATCGCAAGCCTTCGGTATTTAGCACTTTGTCTTCATCTAGGACGATAGCATTGTCCAAGCTTCCTCCTAGAGCTAGTCCTTGGGCTTGGAGGTGTTGAACTTCGTGCAAAAATCCAAAAGTCCTAGCACGGCTTATATCTTCTTTGTATTGTCGCACAGAATAATCAAACCGAAAATCCTGCTGACCTATACTAGGATGATCAAAATCTATCTTGAAATCATACACGATATCATCGCTGGGTAGTAGCTTGACTGTTTTGCCATCTACTTTTATCTCCACTGGCTTGGTGACTACTAGCACTTTTTTTGGCTCTGACAGCTCTTTGATACCTACTTCATCTAATAGCAGACAATAGCCACTACTGCTACCGTCCAGCACTGGCACTTCGTCATTGTCTAAAACGACTCGTAAGTTGTCTATACCATAAGCATATATAGCAGATAACAGATGTTCTATAGTAGAGACTATGACACCATCTTTGCCTATAACTGTCGCCATCTTTGTATCTACTACATTTTCAACACAAAGCGGTATGCTCACTGCTTTGTCACTTCTATAAAACACTATGCCTTGGTTGTCTCCTAGTGGCTCTAGTGTCATATTGACCGGCACTCCTTTGTGTAGTCCTATACCTGTAATATCTATGGGTTTGTTTATCGTTCTTTGTCTCATTTGGTCTCATCTTTTATGATATCGTTGCTAGTTTTCATAGTGTTTAGTATCATCTCTTTTATCCATTTTTTATCTGTCCATTCGTTTGGATTTACTTCTATGCCCTGCACCAATACACCAAAGTGCAAATGATCGCCTAGCACTGCCCCTGTTTCGCCTGTCTTTGCTATCTTTTGTCCGCTTTTGATCTCATCGTCTATATCTACAAACTGAGTGCTAGTATGTGAGTATATAGAAGCTAGCCCAAGGCTATGGTCTATGATGATAGAGTCGCCATATATACCAAGATAGTCTTTAAATATAACTTTGCCACTGTTTGTGCTATATATAGGTGCATTTCTCACACTTGCCCAGTCCAACCCTAGGTGCCATGCTTCGTTGATCTTCTCGTCGTTGAGGTAGTAGTGTCGTCTCTCAGCAAATCCTGCTGTCTTGATAGATTTGTCAAGTCTTTTAAACGGTTTGATATGAAACTCTTTCACCATAGTTTTGTCCATATGTTTGATAGTTTGCTTCTGTATGGTCGCTATGTTTTCTGCTCTGAGATCCTTGTTTTGCTTGATAAATCTCGCTGTCAAGTCCTTTGGCACTGTCATACTACTTTGCTCTAGGACATCACGACTGACTGTCTTTATGAACTTTTCACCTATTTTTATCTTGTCTGTTTTTATTTTGCGGTCTCTTATATACAGAGGTATCTTGAGTTTGGTTTTGTTGTTTGCTTTGTCATATGCCACCACATAGGTAGTCTTAAACTCTTCTATATCAATTTTCCAAGCAAAAAGCGATATATAGTAGCCATCTTTCATATATGGTATTAGCTCAAATCTAGTTTCATCGGCAAACATAAGATATGCTTCTTTTAGGTTTTTGTCGTTTAGCTTCACTATCGCTATGGCACTACCTCCACGAGTGATGTATCTACTGTTTGCTATCAACGACAGGTTGGGCTTTTTTTTGTCTATCATCATATCTATAGTTTTGATAGCTTCGTTGCCTTTGAAAAAATTCCAACTACTACTATCTACTACTCGCACGACTAGTTTAGCCGAAGTGTTGTCTGCTATATCATCCAGATACTCGCTGTTTAGCAAGAGATTTATCTTTTGCTTCATAGTCATGACATTTTTATTTTCTAGCACTATCTGTTTTTTGCCTACTTTTAAAACCACTTCATATCGTCTAATACCGCTGTCGTCAAATAGCTTTATAGCTATGTCGTCTTTTAAGTTCCAATACAAACTATCTACACTATCTATGGTAGGTGGCTTGTGTTCAAATTTTGGCGAAAACTTGATATAAAATCCCACTGCTACTAAACACAGCAAAATAAATATGAAAACTATTTTGCTCCATGGAAGACTTTTTTTGTATTTATGACTAAACAATGTTTGATTCCTTGATTTTGTCTATGATGACATTTTTTATGCATTTTATCGATTTATCTTTAAATTTTAGGCTGAGCGAACTTTTATGCCCTCCACCATCAAAAAAATTTGCCAGTTTGCTAATATTTATACCGCCTTTTGCTCGTATAGATACTTTTGTCTGTCCATGTTGGAGCTGTTTGAAATATAGCACTATTTTGACTATTTTTATGTTGAGTATATCATATGGCACATCATCACCACTACTTATATCTGCTTTGGTTTGGGTCAGCCACTTTTGTCTAAGTTTTATCGTGGCTATGCGACCTTGGTCGTGAAGTTTTAGACTACCATATATCTTTGGCAACAGTCTATATTTGGACAAACTATCTGTCTGCAAAAACTTCAGCGATAGATGGTTTGGTGTTGCTCCCAATTTGGTCAAATCATCTATTGTGCTGTATATATCACTACCGCAGCTGTGTTTGGTAAAAGCTTTGCTGTCGTCGTATATACTCAAGTATAAAGCACTAGCCATATCTTTGTCTATAGTTATGCCGTGTGTTTTTAAAAACCCATAAACTACCAAGCCACAACTCACAGCGGAGGCATCTACTATATTTATATCACCAAAGTTGTTGTTGGACTGGTGATGGTCTATGTTTATGATAGTTGTGTCTATGCTAAGTTTCGCTCCTACCCTAGAGGTAGTCGCACAATCTACATATATGGCTAAGTCATAAAAAGCTGGCTCAATATTGGTGATTTTGCCATAGTTTTCAAATATCTTGTATTTGTGAGATATATTTTTGGAACTGTTGTATATCTTGTATTTTTTTTCTAGTTGTTTGAGAGCTAGACCCATAGCTATAGCACAGCACATAGTATCTGTATCTGGATTTTCGTGTGTGGCTATGATGATATATTTGCTTTTCTTTATCAGTTTTATAGGATTCAAAACGAATATCCATAGAAAAATGTAACCTGTTCGCCTTCGGCTCCTGTCGCTACATCTAGTCTGGCGGTCATGGTGTTAAATAAAAATCGCACACCCGCACCTGTAGAGCTTTTCATATCTTCATATAGTTTGTGGTTATCTTTGTCGTGTACTTGTCCCCACTCTTGGAAAAATGCTAGCTGGATAGCTGTATGGACACCCTTGAAAGCATATTTATCAAACGGCTTCCAATGTTCAAACAGATACCATCTATGCTCTAGCCCCACAAAAGCAGTATATGTATCATAAAATCGTCCTTGAGGATAGGCTCTAAGCCTCTGTGTGCCACCTAGCGATGTGGCATTGCCTTTTTTGACCTCCTCTTCTCGTCTTCGTCTCACTTCATCGTATATGGCTTGGATACAAGTAGCATCGGCAGGGTCGCACATATAGTCAGCAGGATCGACATTGCCTTGCCTTGTGATAACTGCTCCAGAGTGAAAATAGTTGGCTACAACTATATGTTTGTCGCTAAATATCGGCACAAATGCTGTCATACTTATATCGTTTTGGTATCCATCGCTAAACTTTTTTTCATCGTGTTTGACACCATATCTCTCTAGCTGGACTCTATATCCCACTCGTGGGTCAAGTCTGTTGTCTGTATCGTCCAGATAGATACCGTATCTGGACATACGCATATCTATATCGCCTATGTTGCTAGCTACATCGTTGTCATCTTTGTCTCTTATGCTGTTTGGATCTACAAATGCCTTTGATTGACCGCCATATATCTCAAACTGCCCGTCAAACAGCTTCGCCGATAGCTCACCGCCATAGGTTTTAAACTCATTTGTGTCAAAATAAAACTTATCATCAAGCTTTGAGTCTCGACCCCTTTCAAATGCCTCTATAGTCCCATCTTGAAATCTAAGATATGCTAAACTAACAGAAAGCACATGTGAATCTTTTTCATATATAGGTATATTTGCCACAGTGGCTATATCAAGTTGGAAGTCGCCTCTCATATGTAGTAGCATAACATCTGTATCGGTTTGAAACAGATTGTTGCCCATGACACCAGCGCCGTAGGCACTGCCAAGTCCTGGCATACTTAACACAAGCGGATATACAAAATAGGAGTTGTGTGTGGTTTTTGACTCTCGCCTATCTATGACAAAGGCAGATAGGTTGATATATACTAGCAATAATGCAATAAATAGTTTCATAGTTTTCCTCTGTTTTCTAAATAAGCTTTCAGTTTTTGTATAGCTTGTTTGTGATTTGCTACAAACTGCTCACTAGCTTGACTGTTTGTGTAGTTTGTCACGACAAACAGACCACTAGCAGATATATCAAACATCTTTGCTACTTTTAATACAGCATAAAACTCCATATTTTCAAGCTCCACACCACGAGCTAGAAACTCTTTGCTAGCTGTGCTGTCTGTCGTAATATAGTTTGATGAGTTCACTATAGTTTTGTCTGTGTGTCTATCGCCTGTAGCTTGGACTATATTGTCTATAGGAGTATAACATCTGTTTTCAAAATACCCTATCTCTATGTTTGTAGCCGTGTCGCTATGGACTATATCATATATACCGTGTCGTCCATAACTTCCAGCAGAGCCTACAAACAGTATGCTCTGTGGTCTATCAAACATACATATCTTTGTGAGTGTCGCCGTCACATCTACTAGCCCTATGCCCAAAGGTTTGGCAAATTTAAAATCCTCATTTCCACCAGCACAAAATATCATAACACACCTTTTGGCTTATAATACCATATAGAGATAAAAGATAGCAAAGCAACCAAAGCACTATATAAAAAGAGATACTCACCATAAGCCCACCCAGCTCCTATGGCACCTACAAAGCCACCAAGACCATAGCCTATACCAAACAAAAATTGTTGAGCTAATTTTTTGTTTTGATACAAGCTGTATAAATATATCACTACACTGCTATGATATAGACCGAAGCTAAATGCATGCAACGACTGCGATATATAGACCAAAGTTAGACTTTCTGGATAGATATATAAAATAAGCCATCTTACAATAGTGAGAACTATAGAGAGTTTTATCATAGTTAGCAAGTTGTTTTTCAAAGTTATCTTTTGATAATACAACATGACAATCTCACACAACACACCAAAAGCCCACAGGTAACCTATAGTATCTAGTTCCAAGCCATACGATGACTCATATATAGTGAAAAAATTATAAAACCCACCAAAACTAACTTGCATGAGAAACAGACTTATCCAAAAGTATTTGTGAGCAAGAAGTGAAAACTTTTCATCGTATATATCGTTTGTCTTGCTTTGAAAGTTTTCGTGAAATAAGCACACATATGCAAACACACACATAAGCGACACAAACAAAAAGAAAAAATCCAACACTATATAAAGTTGATCTACTATAATATATGGCAATATCATGGCTACTAGCAGAAACCCTATAGACCCAAACATCCTAGACCTACCATACATATCTTTGCCGAGTGTTTGCACAGCTAAGTTCTCCATATATGGCAGTATCAAGCTCATAGTGAAGCCCAAAAAGATATTGTTCACAAAAAACCACCAAAAGCTATCTATGGTAAAAAATAAGCAAAATCCAAATATAGCTGTCAATACTAGCGAATAGGTGAGTATAGTCGAGGTTAGCACTACTTTTCTCACAAACAGATACGGCGACAAAAACCGCATGAGAGGAACTATAGCAAACACCAAGCCTATCTCGTATGTAGTGTAGCCTATACTATATAGAAGTTTTGGCATAAATATTATAAACACACCGATAGTGGCGAAATAAAATAGGTAAAATATACTTATATATAGAAAATTTGATCTGTTTGATGTCATAAAGATATTGTATCAAAACAATATAAAATAGACCAATTTTTGTCAAATTTTGCAAAATATACTGCTAAACCGAGTTAAATTAAATATTTTATGTTATAATTTACAAACTTTATATAAAAAAGGACAAAAATGAAAGTTATTTTAAATAAATCTAAGTTGCTATTGTTGGCACTTTCACTGTTTGGTTCTAGCTTGGCAGTAGCTCAAGCTTTGCCGTTTGATACAAATTTAACATATTTTAAAAGAAAAGCAGATATCAAGGTAAAAAATTGCTATAGCTCAGGCTGGTGCAAGATTGAGAACAACAACTATGTAAAAAGATTTGACATAGAAAAAAAGCCAGGTAGGCTATTTAAAATTAGAGGCTTTAAGTCCGAAATATACGAGAGAAACTCAAAGCTCAAAAAAGATAAAAAACTTTGGAAATATGTATCAAAAAGAGCCAAAAAAAGCAAAAAATATAAAAAAAACTACAAGTTTGGATATAGTCCAGCTAGTTTAGTCAAAAGATACTATGCATTAAACGGTAGAAGCAGTAAATACAAAAAGCCCATCTCATACAAAAAAGATGAGTTGATACTTATCAAAAAACATTATCGTTCTGGTTGGAGTAGGCTGGACAATGGTTCGTATATAAAAAGAAGAGAGATAACTGGTGTTCCTTTCTCTTTATATAAAGTCAGAAGCAAGATCGCATATGTCTATATCAAAAATAAATTTTTCAAAAAAAATAAGGATATGTATAAATATGCCAAAGAGTATTCATATAGAAAAGCAGATACAAAAAAAGACTTCAACAGAGGATACACTAGAGTATATATCATCAAAAGTTATCTACGAGGCAAAGAGTGGTTTGTAGATGGACTGATACTTATGGCTTCGGTAGGTTCATCTACAGGGACCGCTACGACTGATATAGACAAAGATTTGTGGGTAGAAGATGACCTAGATACTCCTGCTGGGACCGCTATCGACTTAGGTGTAGGAGTAGTGTTAAACAAAAATCTCACAGCTACAGCAAATGTCCAGATGACAACATGGGGACAAGCACAAGTCATAAATGGATATTTGGGTATCAACTATATAACCAGTGGCACTGGTATGCGATTTAAGGTTGGAGCATTGGCAGGCTATGGCATGCTGACATGGAGCGAATCACCTCTCGCCAATGCTGTAGAAGAAGGTAAATCTCTCAAGCAAGACAGTCTGCTGTATGGCGTCCAAGCTGGTGTGCTGTATGGTGTTGCGGACAACTTTGACCTCACGCTCAAGGCTCAAGTGTTGCTTATGAACCAAATCCTCAAGCACAATGCTACAGATGCAAACCCAGACGGAGACGGAACACTGAAGCATACTATGCAAACAAATATTATGTTGGGTATTCGGTATAAATTTGGTGTCGTAGCAGAATAGCTAGCACCAAATGCCAAACCATAAGACAAGCACATACTTGTGTTTGTCTTAAGAAAATATTTTAAAAGTTCTTTATGTTTTCTATAAGTTTTTTCTTATATCTCTTTTTTTGATATAGTTGTTTAGTCCTATATGGTTGCTATATCCTAGCAGTTTGCTGATCTGTCTTATACTATGCCCAGCTTTTAGGTAGCTTTTTATCTTGACTAAATCTTTGTCAAACTTGGACTTCTGGACTGTGCCTACTGGTTTGCCTAGCACTTTTCCAGACAACTTTTTATAATACAATGCTTCTTTTGTCCTGTGGCTTGAAAGCTCTTTCTCCATATCTATGATCTGTGTGCCGATCTTGAGAATAAATTTTGTAAATTTATCATCTTTTTTGAGTTCATATTTATCATCTACCGACACTATATAGATATTTCTATCCAACAATCTCAATATAGTATCGTGTATCATATATGTGTATCGTCCCAGTGACGATAAATTGTATACTATTAGCTGTGAGTTTGGTTCTATGTGTGAAGTTATTGACAATATCTCTGCTTTGCTATTTTTACTTTTTTGCTCATATCTTATGATAGATATTTGTTCTAAATTATTATTTATTTTGTAATTTTTGAGAGACGAGAGTTGTGTCTGTATAGCTTTTTTGTCATATATACTATACTTTATGAGGGCATATGTGTTCATATATTTTCCTTTTGTGTATTATATATTTATTTTCTTAAAGTTCGCCTTGTTTGCCATTTTTGTCTCGCAAAGCACTTCTCATGCTATTAATCAGCCCTTTAGTTGCTTTGGTATTTGTCCATAGTTCCATAGCTTTGACCCCTTGATACAGCAACATATCTTCGCCATCTTTGTATTTTATATTAAGTTGTTTTGCCATACTCAAAAACGGTGTCATAGTCCCATATATACAGTCAAATACATATTTGCTATCTGTCAAAACTCGTCTAAGTTTATCTTGCGACATAGGATAGTCGCTATCACACAAACCTGCCGAAGTGGCATTTACTACTAAGTCGTATTTGTGATTTGTGTTTATGTTGTCAGTAGTTGTTGTGTTCACACCCAACATATCAAAAAACTCCAGCTTTTTGGCAGTTCTGTTGGCTACAGTTGTAGTTAAATTTGCTGATTTTAATGCTACAGCTATAGCTCTAGCAGTGCCTCCTGCACCTATGATTAGCACA
The DNA here is from genome assembly GCA_029934475.1 of Arcobacteraceae bacterium. Taxonomy (GTDB): domain Bacteria; phylum Campylobacterota; class Campylobacteria; order Campylobacterales; family Arcobacteraceae; genus B24-G6. Next base: position 16,039 of record JAOZMC010000009.1, on the reverse strand, counting down.
GATGAAAGCGGTCGAAACTCATCTATAGCCATCATAAATCCATAGCTGTCTGTATTGTGGGCTACTATCTTGTCGCCTTGTCTTATATATGTATTTACTGCTTTTATAGTTTTTGCATCGCCTACTACTATATCGGCTGAATTGTAGGCATATTCTTTGTGTGGCACAGTGATATTGGCTCCACTTAAACCAAGTTTGAAAAAGATATCTTTTATATTTTCGTCTGTCAAAAGTGTTTTGTCATAAGTGTTGTCAAGCTGTAGATGTCTGAAGCCAGCAGTTTGCATTACGGGCGAAAGCGAGTGTGAAACTGGGTTGCCAAATATGGTGTATTTATTCATTTTTGTCCTTTTTTTGCTATAATACCCAAATATTATAAATAATTTAAGAAATTTTAGATAAAATTGACAACATTTTAAGAAAGGATAAATATGTTAGATAAAGTAAAAGCAGTTGTAGTAGAACAACTTGATTGCAATGCAGATGAAGTAAAAGAGAGTTCGAAGTTCGTAGAGGATTTGGGAGCAGATAGCTTAGATGTCGTAGAGTTGGTTATGGCTCTCGAAGAGGAGTTTGATATCGAGATACCAGATGAAGATGCTGAGAAAATTTTGACAGTTGCAGATGCACTGAACTATATAGAAACTCACAAATAGACAACACGAGATAGCCCTATGGGCTGTCTTGTTTTTTCAAAATATCATAAATTATAGGTTATTTTTAAAGAACAAGGAGCAAAAATGCAAAAAATCGTAATAACTGGTATAGGTATGATAAACGGCTTGGGCAAAAACACTCAAGAATCATTTGATGCCATAGTAGATGGCAAGACAAGTATAGATATAGTTAGTTTGTTTGATATAGAGGAGTTTTCTGTCAAGATAGCATCTGAGGTAAAAGAGTTTGACCCTACAGCTATATTGGGCAAAAAAGAGGCCAAAAAGGCAGATAGATTTATCCAGCTTGGCATACATGCTAGTGCTGAAGCTATGAGCGATGCCGATCTTTTGATAGACAACAAACTACCAGACGATATAGCTGACGATATGGGCATAGTCTCAGCATCTGGTATAGGTGGCTTGCCAAATATAGAAAAAAATTCAGTAATATGCAACAATCGCTCTCCTAGTAAAATCTCACCATTTTTCATACCATCATCACTTGTAAATATGCTAGGTGGATTTGTGACAATCCAACACAATATAAAAGGACCAAACCTATCTGTAGTGACTGCTTGTGCGGCCGGCACTCATGCTATAGCTGAAGCTTACAAGACTATAGCGCTAGGAGGTGCTACGAAGATGTTGGTCGTAGGAGCAGAGTCTGCTATCACAGGTGCTGGCATAGGTGGATTTGCTGCCATGAAAGCACTATCTACTAGAAACGACGACCCAAAGAGAGCTTCTAGACCATTTGACAAAGGCAGAGATGGTTTTGTCATGGGAGAGGGTGCTGGAGCTTTAGTCGTGGAGAGTTTAGAGTCTGCCACAAACAGAGGAGCGAAAATATATGCTGAAGTTTTAGGTTTCGGCGAAAGTGGCGATGCAAACCACATAACCACACCTACACAAGATGGACCATATAGAGCTATGAAAGCCGCATATGATATGGCAAGACGAAACAACGGCGGAGAACTACACATAGACTATGTCAATGCTCACGGCACAAGCACGCCAGTAAATGACAAAAACGAAACAGCTGCCATAAAACAACTTTTCAAAGACAATCAAGAGTCTCCTCCAGTATCATCTATCAAAGGTCAGATAGGACACTGTCTAGGAGCCGCTGGTTCTATAGAAGCTGTCGTATCTATAAAAGCCATGAAAGAAAGTATAATACCACCTACCATAAATCAAATCACAAGTGACGACGACTGCGACTTGGATTATGTGCCAAACAAAGCTAGAAAAAAAGTGCTAAACATAGTCATGTCCAACTCATTTGGTTTTGGTGGCACAAATGCTGTTGTTATATTGAAAAACTACAAAGGATAACAGATGGCTACATATTTGGACTTCGAACAAAATCTCAAAATAATAGAAGAGGAGATAATATCAGCAAAAGTAAAAGCCGATGAATATGCCGTATCTATACTAGAGAGCAAACTAGAAAAAGAGATCAAAAAAACTTATGGTAGTTTAGATGACTTTCAAAAGCTCAAACTAGCTAGACATATAGATAGACCGTATGCTCTGGATTATGTGCGATCGCTTCTGTCTGACTACTACGAGATACACGGCGACAGACACTTGAGCGATGACCCTGCTATTGTGTGTTTTTTTGGTATGCTAGGGGATCAAAAAGTGCTACTCATAGGCGAACAAAAAGGCAGAGGTGTCAAAAATAAGATCAAAAGAAACTTTGGTATGCCAAACCCAGAGGGCTATAGAAAAGCTCTAAGAGTAGCAAGGATAGCAGAGAAATTTGATATACCGATAGTCATGCTAGTAGATACTCCCGGAGCATATCCGGGTATAGGAGCAGAAGAGCGAAGTCAAAGTGAAGCGATAGCGAAAAATCTTTTTGAATTTAGCGATCTTGACACTATAACCATATCTATAGTCATAGGAGAGGGTGGCTCCGGTGGAGCTTTAGCTATAGGAGTAGCCGACAAACTAGCCATGATGAGATATAGTGTCTATTCTGTCATATCGCCAGAGGGCTGTGCTGCCATACTTTGGGATGATCCAAAAAAGGTCGAGACTGCCGCAAAAGCACTGAAGCTAACCCCAGAAGACTTGAAAGAAATGAAGCTCATAGATGATATAGTAGATGAACCACTCACAGGAGCACATAGAAAAAAGGCAGAAGCATTCAAAGCAGTGGGCGATTATATAGTAAACAGTATAAATGAACTCAAACAAATACCACGACAACAAAGATTGGATCAAAGATACGAAAAGCTACTTTCACTAGGAAGTTTCGTATAGACCTATGGATATCCGCCAAAAATCACAAGATGAGCTCAAACTTCTAAGCTCACAAATACGAAATCGTATCATAGATGTAGTATCAAAAAATGGCGGACACTTAAGCTCGTCGCTAGGTGCTGTGGAGCTTATCATGGGTATGCATCTAGTTTTTGATATAGAGCAAGAGCCGTTTATATTTGATGTATCTCATCAATGTTATGCCCACAAACTACTGACAAACAGATGGCAAGAGTTTAAAACTTTGCGACAATATGGTGGAATAAGTGGCTTTTCAAAGCCAAAAGAGTCAATATATGACTACTTTGTAAGTGGTCACAGCTCCACTTCTATATCTCTAGCAGTAGGAGCTGCGAAAGCATTTAGGTTAAACTCTCAAGAGAAAACTCCAGTAGTGATGATAGGCGATGGCTCTATGAGTGCTGGACTTGTATATGAAGCACTCAACGAACTAGGCGATCTAAAACTGCCTGTAGTTATCATCCTAAACGACAACGAGATGAGCATAGCTAGACCAATAGGATCAGTCAGCAAATATCTAAGCCGACTACTAGCAGGACAGACATATCAGAGATTCAAAAAAAAAGTAGAAAAAGTATTGCAAAAATACAGTCCAAACAGCGGTGTATATATAGCCAAACGACTTGAAGAGAGCTTAAAGCTCATCACTCCAGGGCTGATGTTTGAAGAGATGGGTTGCGACTACATAGGTCCTATAGACGGACATGACATAAAAGAGATAGTAGATACACTCAAAATCGCAAAAGATATGAAAAAGCCAGTCATCGTGCATGCTAAAACGACCAAAGGCAAAGGCTACAAGATAGCCGAAGGACACCACGAAAAGTGGCACGGAGTAGGGCCGTTTGATGCTAGCACTGGAGAGTTTCTACACATAAAAACTATCAAAGATACTACAGATGTTTTTGCTGAAAACTTGTTGGAACTAGCAAAATCCAACGACAAAATAGTAGGAGTCACCGCTGCTATGCCAAATGGCACTGGTATGGATAGGCTTATAACACAGTTTCCAGATAGATTTTGGGATGTAGCCATAGCAGAACAACATGCCATCACCTCTATGGCATCTATGGCAAAGCTAGGTTTCAAACCATTTGTAGTGATATACTCTACATTTCTCCAGAGAGGATTTGACCAGATCGTCCATGATGTATGCTTGATGAATCTACCTGTGGTATTTGCTATAGATAGGGCAGGTATAGTAGGAGCAGATGGTGAGACACACCAAGGGCAGTTTGATATATCTATGTTGAGAGTATTGCCAAATATGACGATGTTTGCTCCTATAGATGATATTAGTATGAGATATGCCTTGCAGTTTGCTGAAACTTTGCAAACTCCGTGTGCTATAAGATACCCACGAGGAGCATTTAAAAAGCTACCATACACAGCAGAAAAGTTTGTGCTAGGTCGTTCTCAGTTACTAAAAACCGCTCTTACAGATACTATATTTGTAGGGTATGGGAGCGGAGTGTCAAAAGCCATAGATGTAGCAAACAGTATCCAAAAAGATGTAGCCATACTAGACCTAAAATTTGTCAAGCCGCTAGATGAAAAACAGCTTTTAAAATTGCAAAAATCGCACAAAAACTGGTATATATTTAGCGACAGTCAAGCTATAGGCGGAGTAGGCAGTGCTATTTCTGAGATGTTTGCTAAACATGGACTAAATATAAACTTAAAAACATTTGAATACGATGATATATATATACCACACGGCGACAAGCAGTCGCTAGAAGATGAGCTAGGCATCTCTGTCGAGAAAATCTCTAATCTCTTTGGCAGATAGTTTTATATTGACAAAGCCGACAGCTTTCTAGTTTTTCACATTTGATGAAATCCACTCTGCTAGTCTTGAGTTCTTTAAATATCTCTTCTAGTTCTAGCATTTTTTCTTCTATTTTTGGTAGCTCTATAAGTTTGCCAAAATACAAGTTGTAGTGATACAAACTACCTATACCTAGCTCTTCTAGTGCCATAAAATAAAACAAAAGTTGAAACTCATATCTATCTACTTTTATCTCTTTTGATGACTTGTAGTCTATGATATCTATACTCCCATCTGGCAAACTATCTACTCTATCTATCTTGCCGTTTATTTTTATGCCGTGTTTGACTGTGTCGAAACTATACTCTGTGTGCTTGACTTTTATACCACGGTCAAACCGCCAAATCTCGGCAGATACAAACTGCCACAACCTATGTTTGTATAGCAATATATCAAAGGTTATATATGGATTTGTAGCATTTATTTGGTCTATATTTTTTATTATAGTGTCATATAGATCCTGTTTGCTATGAAAACTATCTTGCACTTTGTATGTCATCTCTAGTGCTTTGTGTAGTATATTTCCTACCTCATATGCTTTGGGTTTGTATATGTTTGCGGTCTCTTTTATGTTATACAGATAGCTTAAAGCAAACTTTCTTTTACAAGTGAGATATGTCCTAAGACTAGAGGCAGACCAGTTTCTAGCAGACATATCTATATCTAGCTTTATTTCACCGTCATAGTGGGTGAGGGTTTTTGTGTCGTATAAGATTTGCCTATAATTGTCGTGTCTATTTGGAGTATTGTCATAGTTTAAAAGTAATTTGCCAAAGCTACTTATAGTCCCGCTTTCACTTTGGTCGTAGCTGATATATAGCCGTCGGGCTTTCAAAAACAACATATGATAATAATATGCCTGCAGATTGACTCTATCTGTCAAAGTCGGCAACCCTAGTGTGGCTTTGGTCTTTGAGTTTAACAGTTTGTCTTTTTGAAGCTTTTTCGGCACTAATGTATCGTTGAAGTTACACACGATGACCAGCTCAAACTCCATAGCTCTAGTCTCTAGCAGCCCAGTTACTGTGATCTTGCCACCTCTAGTATCATCTATAGTCTGTCGCCCTAGCATATACAAAAATATCTTGATACCATCTTTGAGACTTATATCTATATGGCTGATGATTTGATATAGACTATAAAATATATCATCATTGATATCTTTGTGTTCTTTTAGCTGGCAAACTGTTTTTGTGTAGCTGTGAAACTTTTCTATTAGTGGCTTGTCTATAGTTTGGCTATAGTTTGACATCACAAACTTTATGAACTCGTCATCTATATCCAAAAACTCCAGCATACTGATGATTTGTTTGTCGTATCTTGTAGTTATATGCCTGTTTACCGTCTCTATAGTTTGGTATAGTTTGCTATCTTTCATATCAAAACCAAAGGCATAGTTGAAGTTGCGGTCTTTGTCAAATAGTCTCATATATGTAGCCATACTTTCATCTGGAAGCACTACTGCTATATTTTCTGGCTTTGTTCCATTTTTGATCGCTTGATATATAGTGTGTTTAATATATGCTATCTCATCTACTTTTGAGTCAAATGCTTTGAGTTTGTAGTGGTTTGACATAGACGGCATAGCTATTTTTGATATTATGCTATCATCTGTCAAGTTATATTTATAAGCGGTATCTAGCTCAAGCTCAATATCGATAAACTTGTCTATGTTGTCGCGGTTGTGAGACATATAACAAAACGACAGCACCACTTGTATATGTTTGGCTATATCTTTGACGATCTGCATCTCATATCTACTGAGATAACCCTCAAGATGTATCACAACTTGTGTATAATTTGACACAAAACTTAAGTTTAGATTGTAGTTTTGTGGTAGATTGATACCGGCTACATAGCCTTGTGTATCCAGCAACTCTATCAAGTTGCTTTTTACTTGTTTTAGCACTTTTATATGCTTGTCATATAGTCCATAGTTTGGTATTTGCGACAATTTATCTATATTTACCATCTCATGTGATAGCTCTGTGAGAGTGTTTAGCACTTCATTTGACTTGATAAACTGCTCTGTGAAACTGTTTTTTAGTCCCAATGCCTCAAATCCATCAAACTTCATAGCTCGGTGTAGATAGATACTAAGCATGGTGCTATCAATAAACTTTTTGTCTCCTATATCTGCTGACTTTTGAAACAACTCCCCTATAGTTATGACTTTTGGCAACAGTTGGTCTGTGAGCTTTTGTTGCTCTATATATCTTCGCCCAGCTCTAGCAGTAGGATAGACTACTAGCTTCACAGCAGACTGCTTATCATACGGACAGTTTGGTCGCTATCGTTTGGACAGCTACATACTTTGTATTGGTCACAGCCTATCTGTGTAGCTATATGCTTATATTCAAAACAGAGCTCAAATATCGTCTCTGTGTTGTCTAATATAAACGATATAGGATATATCAGCACTTTTTTATCTTTAAATCTTTTCAGCACACTATCCAAGCTAGGTGTCAGCCACTTCATAGGACCTACTTTTGATTGATAAGCTAGTGATATAGTCGAAAATTTTGCTTTTTTTTCTATAAGCTTTGCCTTGACTAGCTCTATGTGTTCTTGGACTTGTATCTGGTATGGGTCGCCACTGTTTACGATAGATTGTGGCAAACCGTGAGCGGAAAATATGAGGTTAAAATCGGTTTCGCCATTTGTTCTTTTGATTATCTCATCGCTTATGATATCGTTTAGCAATCTGTTTTTATAAAAGTCATTTATAATAGTTGTATCAAAGCTACCTTTGGACAGCGATATAAACTCATCTATACTTGACTTGGTCGTGGTGGTGGAGTATTGGGCATATAGAGGCAGTAGCACGACTTTTTGGATATTTTCTCTATGAAGCCTATCTATACAGGCTTTTGTGTCTGGTTTTGTATATCGCATGACGGGTATTATCTCATATCCATCTAGTGCTACATCTAGCTTGTCTGTTAGCTTGTCTGTTATACGATGTAGTGGCGATGCACCGCCTATGGCTTTGTATCCAAGCCATGCCTTGTCTGCTCTCCTACGGACCATAAAGTCCGCTAGTATCGACCTATATTTGTCGCTTTTTATGTTTATGATATTTTTGTCGTTGAACATATTTGTCAAAAACTCTATAAGTTCCGCTTTGTCTCTAGGTCCGCCCATATTCATGAGTATCAATGCTTTTTTCAATCTTTTTGTCCTATATTTACGATATCTCCGCCACACCAAGTAGCTAGATCCATATCGTGAGTTATGAGCAGTATAGCGAAATCATCTAAAAACTCCACCAACATAGTCATGACATCATATGCCACTATATTGTCTAGTGCCGAGGTGGGTTCGTCTAGCAGTAGCACATCTGGTCGCATAAGCACAGCACGAAGTATGCTACACCGCTGTAGCTCACCACCGCTTAGGCTTTTGGGCTTTTTGTGCAGTAGCTTTTTGTCTATATTTAACCTAGCTATGATATGCTCCAGTCCATCAAGACTATGGACTACATCGGATATTTGATCTAGTATAGTATAGTTTGGATGAAACGAACTATATGGGTCTTGATAGACTATAGACAGCCTAGGCACTTCTATATCTCCGCTTTGGGGTTTTAGACGACCAGTTAGCAGTCCAAATATCGTGCTTTTGCCGCTTCCGCTCTCTCCTACTATGGTTTTGAGTTGGTTTTTTTTTAAACTTAGAGAAAAATTATGGAACAATGGCTTGTCGCTATTGTATGCAAAATATAGGTCGGTTATCTTTAACTGTGTCATATTTACTCACTTTGTGTTGGTGTATATGTAGTTATTATACCTTAATAAACTTTTATTAAGTTATGGTATAATTCTTTTACCAACAAAAAGGAGAAAATATGAAAAAAATCGTATTAGGAACATTGATATGTAGTGTCGCAGCATTTGCTGCTGTAAATTTAGGAGCTTGCAAAGGTTGCCACGGTCAAAAGTGGGAGAAAAAAGCTCTAGGAACTTCAAAAGTAGTCGCCGAGATGACAAAAGCGGAAGTAACTGCTGCTCTCAAAGGATACAAAGCTGGAACTTATGGTGGAAAGCAAAAAGGTCTTATGAAAGCACAAGTTGCAAAATACTCAGATGCTGACTTAGCAGGCACAGGGATAGGAAAATAGTCTTACTATTTTTCAAGTTATAAAGGGACGGCCGATTGGTCGTCCCTTTTTTTTGCAAAAAAAATTCAATACAACAGTATATTCAATCCCTTTTCAAATAATAATCCAAAAACCAAATCAATAGATGAGCTTAATCCTTGTGGCTTTTGTGTGTTATTTTGCTTGTTTGTTGTGTATCGATTCCAAGCTGAGAGGATAACCACCAGATATACCACAAAATAAAAGTTTATATCAAATAGTCCAACTCACAGCCAGACAATAGATAAAATAATCTATAGATGATATAATACAAAAAAGGATACAACATGAGATATTACCCACATATATTAGCTGTAGGATTTTTGCTATTTTTTATGGTTCTGGCTATAGACCCACACGACAGAGCTGTGTGGATAGTGGAGATAGTGCCAGTAGTCTGCATATATCTAGCACTAGTTTTCACACATGACAAGTTTCGCTTCTCAAATATATCATATAGCTTGATGATGTTTTGGATGGTTTGGCACACTATAGGCGGATACTACACATTTGCTAGTGTTCCTTTTGATTTTGTGACAAATCTTTTTGACTTCGAGCGAAATCACTTTGACAGAGTAGGGCACTTTTCTATAGGGTTTTATGCTTATGCTATGCTTGAGTTTTTGACCAAAAAACGATATACTTCTATAAAGATAGGGTCATTTTTTGCTCTGTTTTTCATCATGAGTGTGGCATGTGGCTATGAGATCATAGAGTGGGCATATGCTGTGATAGATGGCGGAGACACTGGTATAGAGTTTCTAGGTTCTCAAGGCGATATATGGGATGCCCAAAAAGATATGTTAGCAGATACTTTGGGGGCTTTGGTGTCGTTGTGTTTGTATTGGTATGTGCGACCAGACAAACTAGAGATTAGATAAATAACCAATTAGCAAAAAAATACAGAAACTCACCAATCAATTTTCAACAATAGATAAATATTCTAATCTCCAATCTCTAGCAAATTGATCGCTAGCAAACTAGCCTCCAGTAACTAGAGAGTAGGGCAGTGGGTTATCAAAATCTGGCGATAAGACAATACAGGACAAGATCGTCAAGTGTCTATTTTGTATAACAATAACAGGGCAATGCCAATGTGGATAATATGTGGATATTAGATATTATAATATCCACAAAAGATAAATATATCCACATTATAGATTTAGTGGAGTTTGTTTAACATTATTATGATATAATCCACAAAAAAATATAATATATATAAAAGGTGGATATATGAGTGATATAGCGGAGATAAAAAGGTCCTTACACGATATGGGCATAAGTCAAACAAAACTGGCAGAGATACTAGATACCAACTTAACTACAGTTAACAACTGGTTTAGTAGAGGCAGTATCCCACGAAAACACATAGACAAGATAGCCCAGCTACTAGCAAACAGCTCCACAAAGCATAGCACTACAGCTAATATATCACAACACAGTCTCATAGAGCCGCAAAACAGTCCAAATATGCCTATTAGTGAGGTGAACATAGACTATAACCACACAAAGCCTCAAAAAAGCCACTATAGAGACAGTTATATACAAACATCACAAGAAAGTTCACAAGAACCCAAAAATAGCCTAGATGATATAGCACGAAAGAATAGGGCGACTATAGACACAGGTATATCTCATATAAATCTACAAAACATCAACGACAGCACAGCAGATAGCTTTGCTTTTGATATATCGTTGATACCCCTTAAGAGCAAACAAAATATCAAATGGGACAAAATAGGAGACAATATCCACATAATAGATACAAATGTGGATAAATATACAGGCGATGGATTCTATTATCTACAATATCCACATAAATATATATTTGTGGATATTGTATATCTACCATTTGAGCAGTGCTATAGCATAAATGGGCTAAAAGAGTTTAACAATATCCAACTGTTAAAAGATATTCACCACACCATAAAAGGCAAGGTAATTTACAAGATAACTAAACTATGAGGATATTGTTGCTTGATAATATAACGATGCATATTACCACAAGATATCTGTATAGGTTTTTAGAGGTGACCATAAGTGTCTTTCAAATTTTTCTATTCGTTGATAAGTTTATCTACACTATATTCTAGCTCTTTTTTGAAGTTTTCATTGTCTGTGTTTTCTAGCATCCAGTCTATGTATTCCATATTTTTGTCACATATATCCACTAGCTTCTCGCCTTTATATTTGCCAAATGGCATAACCTCTATGAGCTTGGGCTTGTTTGTGCCACTATTTACCGGTTTTTTATATGGTTTTTTATCATTATTATAAGGTTTGTATTCTTTTTTGTCATTTTCGCCTCTGTTTAGAGCTTTTATCGTGTGTATCATATCCTCATCATCTGTATTTTCTACAAGCCATCGCAGATACGATCTATCTATAACGTATATATCTTGTATTGTCTTGCCACTATGTTTGCCGAAGTTTATCTTGTGTATAGTAGCAGGAGTATTTGAAAGCTGAACCAACTTTTCCATAGGATTTTCGCCTACATATTTCTCTCGCACGATAGCTACAAGCTTCGACAACAACAGCTTCATGACTAGCACATCGCCTATAGCATCGTGGGCTTTGACCTCTATGCTATGTTTGGCAGCTTCTGTTTGCTCCTCTTTGTATAGCTCCAGACTATACCGCAGATACTGCAGCTTGTGTTTGTTTTCGTTTGGTAGCAGATGTCTAGCACAACGAAAAGTATCTATGAGTTTGAGCCTGTTTTGAAAACCCTCTTTGGCTATCATACTTAAGTCAAACTTGATATTGTGAGCTATAAGATAGTTGTCATTTGTGTTTAAACTATTGAGCTCTTTGAAAAAGTTTGTATCTATAAACTTTGGCTTACCCACAAGCTTATCTGGAGTGATACCGTGCACCATCATAGCATCTACAGGTATATCTATATCCACAGAACACAGCTCGTCATGGACTTTTGTGCTGTTTTTGCCGTCTATTATCATAGCTCCTACTTGTATCACCCTGTCCTGTTTTGCTACTCCTGTAGTCTCCGTGTCAAATAAAATATAGTGTGCCATAGGTTTCCTTAAACATTTTTCGGTATAATACCCAAAAATTATAAAAGGTAAACAATGGTTCAAACAATCAATCTCAAAAAGAGTTTTGGAGCAAGAGTATTATTTGAAAATATCAACTTAAAACTGGATGAAGGTAAACGATATGGGCTAATAGGTGCCAACGGTGCTGGCAAGACTACATTTCTAAATATGCTCATAGGAAGTGAGGATATTACAAGTGGAGAGGTGCAGTTTGCAGGAGGCAAAAAGGTAGGCTCTCTGTCGCAAAATCAGTTTGCATTTGAGGATTTTACTCTAGCTGACACCGTGCTATATGGCAACAGGCGACTATATGATGCTATCAAGAAAAAAGAGGAGCTATATATGGTAGAATATACAGACCAAATAGGTGAAGAGTTAGGAGAGCTTGAGATAGTCTGTGTAGAGGAGGACCCCACATATGAGTGCGATGTGAAGATCACCAAAATACTGGAGTCGCTAGGGTTTGCCGCTTCGCAACACGGCGAACTTATGAGCACTATAACAGGTGGCGATAAATTTAAGGTGCTATTAGCTCAAGTATTGTTTCCGCGGCCTGAGATATTGTTTCTTGATGAACCGACCAACAACCTGGATATGGAGACTATATCGTGGCTAGAAAACCAGCTCAAACGACACGAAGGCACTATGGTAGTGATATCACATGACAGACACTTTTTAAATGCTGTTTGCACCAACATACTAGATGTAGACTTCAAAACTATACGAGAGTTTAGTGGCAACTATGACGACTGGTATATAGCATCTACCGTCATAGCCAAACAAAACAGGATAGACAGAGAGAAAAAACTCAAGGAAAAAGAGCAGTTAGAGGATTTTGTAAGACGATTTAGTGCCAATGCTTCCAAAGCCAAACAAGCCACCAGCAGACAAAAACAGTTAGAAAAACTTGATATCCAGTCTATCAAAGTAAGTAGCAGACGAGACCCATCTATAGTATTTAGACAAGAAAAACCTATAAGCAAAGAGATACTTAGCTTCAAAAATATCTGCAAGTCTTATGATGAAAAAGTATTGGATAATTTAAGTCTAACCGTAGAAAAGGGCGACAAGATAGCCTTGATAGGTGAAAATGGTGTAGGCAAGACTACATTGTGCGAGATACTGATGGATAACATAAAACCAGACAGCGGAACAGTCAGCTGGGGTGCTACGGCTACGGTCAGCTACTTTCCGCAAAATACCACAGATAAGATAAAAGGGGATATAACTTTATACAACTGGCTGAGAGATTTTGATAGAGATGCCGATATTAGTGAGATACGAAACTGTCTGGGTCGTATGCTGTTTAGTGGCGATGAACAAGAAAATTCGGTCATCAAATGCTCTGGTGGAGAAAAACACCGTATGATGTTGAGCAAGATTATGCTAGAAAAACGAAACTTCTTGCTACTAGATGAACCTACAAATCACCTTGACCTAGAAGCTATCATCGCTTTGGGTGAGGCTTTGCATGAATATGAGGGACATTGTATAGTGGTATCACACGATAGAGAGCTACTTGATGCTTATGCAAATAGGATTATCAAACTAAATGCAGATAAAACTATAGTTGATTTTCGTGGGTCTTATGAGGAGTTTTTGGAAGCAGGGCATTGAGTGCTAAGTTTTGAGTTTTGATATTGTAGTTTTGATGTAGAGTTTATTGCGACTTGATTGTTTTATATACACTGACTAACTAGTTAATCAAAATTTACTATCATATCACAATCAACAAAAATACAATCAACTATCTCTAAAATTACTACATTTAGTGCTTAATACTTAATTTACAAATATTAAGCAAGCCGTTAAAATTAAGAGCAATCCCATTAATAAATTAAATTGTTTATATTTTTTTTGATTTTTTAATAATTTATTTTTTAATAAAGAACCAAATAAAATCCAAATTAATCCACAAGGTATATATATTACTATAAACCAAAATGATATCATAATAGCTGATGTTAAATAATCATTACCTGATAAAGAAAAAGAAGTAATTGATGTAATTGCCATACCCCACACTTTTGGGTTTATAAACTGAAAAATAATAGCGTTCTTAAAATTTAAAATTTTAACGCTTTCGTTGTTTAAAGCACTTGTGATAATGGAAAATGCTAAATATAATAAATACAAAGTACCTATAATTTTAAATATAAAATACAATTTAGGATACTTCATAAATAATAAATTGAATCCAAATGATGTTAGTAGTAAAAAAAATAAAAATCCAAAAGCTATACCAAATAAAAGCGATAATGATTTTTTATATCCAACATTTGCTCCAGATGTTGCTAACATAATATTATTTGGTCCTGGTGTTATACTTGTTGCAATAATAAAAATAGTTACAGGTAATATTTTTAAAAATATTTCAATCATTTTAAAACTTCTTTTAGTGAATTAATTAAATCTATTGGACTTTCTAATCCTATGCTCAATCTAAGTAAAGAAGGAGTAATTCCATATTTTTTCAAATCACTTTGTTTTATTTGCGAATGGGTTGTGCTTGCAGGATGCGTAATAATGGATAAACTATTACCAATGCTAAGTGGTTTGATTAAAATTGGAGTGGCAAGTGTATTGTCAGCACAAGTTAGAATATTGAATTTATTCGCAATGGATATTATTTTATAGAAATTAGCAATAGTAGTTGTTGGATTTGATATTGTTTCAAATAATATTAGTTTTGTTTTGTCTGTAATTAATTCTTTTATTTCATTTGGTTTGTTCACATCAAAGGTATACGTTACAATTCCAAAATCTTTTAATGTATGTTCTGTTAGTGTAGAGGTACCTCCATATACTTGTTTGGCAACAATAATATTATCCCCTAGTCTCGCAACATTTAAAATTGTAAAAAATATAGCTGACATACCACTAGCTGTAGCAATTGCTGATTCACCATTTTCTAGTAATGCAATTTTTTCTTCAAATATTTTTACTGTAGGATTTGTTAATCTTGTGTAAATATTCCCAGCTTCTTTCATTTCAAATTAATTTGATGCCTCGTATGAACTATTAAACTCATAAGATATTGTCTGATGTAATGGTACTGATAAAGATTTGTTATAATCTTTGTAGTATCCACCATGTAATGCTAATGTTGAATCTTTCATTTGAATGTTTCTCTCCTTTTGTAATTAAATACTTTAGGTCGTCTCTGGATACAACTATTTATGACTTATTGTGTCTCATCTTATAGCTACCTAATATATTCTTGTTTTTTATTATTCAGTTTATCTAAATTTTCTTTAAGTTTCTCTTTGTTATCTTTTTTTTACTCAAAACACCTTCTAGTGTATCCATTGGCGTCATTCTCTGTATCCATAAATACTTGATATAGAACACACTTAAAGCCTCTATACAAGTAGCTTTTCACAGAAATTTTTTTCAAAGCAAAACTCCTATTCACTACTTTTGATTGCTTTTGTTTATATCTAAACTCTGGATTGAAGGCAAACTGGGTTGTAAAAAAAGATAGAGTTTGGGTATGAGCAATAGAGGTTTTTAGAGGTGACCTTAAAACTTAACACTCACCACTCATATCACATATCATCCATCATATTAGCAGCTGTCTTTAGCTTGTCATTGTCAAAGTGTGTGTATATCTTTGATGTATCAAGCGATGAGTGACCTAGAGCCTCTTGGACTAGTATCAGGTCTTGGCTTTTGTTGTATAGAAGTGTAGCAAAGCTATGGCGAAGCATATGGGCTCCATTTTTCTCCTTTTTGATACCACAACTTCTCAATATATTTTCTACACATCTACTAACATACGACTGCAACAAGCGACTTCCGCTTTTGGTGCAAAATAGGGCATCGCTATGGCAAGTTCTAGCATCTAGCCACATCTTTAAGTCGTTTTTTATGTGGGCAAGTTTCAGTAGCACTGTGCGATGTTTGTTGCCTTTGCCGACTATTTTTATAGTCAGATAGCCATCTTTTTCTATGATATCTTTAATATTGATATTTATAGCTTCGCTTACTCTTATGCCTGTATATAGGATTATCTTGATTATGAGCCTGTTTCGTGCTTGGATTTGGGGCTTAAAACTATAGA
>JAOZMC010000059.1 GCA_029934475.1 Arcobacteraceae bacterium | reverse complement strand
TTGAACCGAAACAAATGTTGTATTTAAATGAAAATTTAATTGATGACAAATCGCTTTTAAAAGCTGTGATTTATCATCACACTTGAACCGAAACAAATGTTGTATTTAAATTTTAATGAAAATTTAATTGATGATAAATCGCACTCTATAAAACTCAAATCATGGGCACCTGACGACAATCATGTTCTTTTAAAATATTCCTAATATCTTTAGACATTATTTTCCAATTCTCATCATTGCTTTTAGCAAACTCAAAAATATCAAATCCTGAACTTATAAATTCCCTGTAATTTTTACTATATAAACTACATAAATAACTCGCATGATAAATTATCTGTGCAGTTTGTTTAGATACTTTTAAGCTATCACCACCAGCGCTATTTATAGCATATATATAGCCTTGATTATTAAGCCCAAAAAAGTAGTCTTTAATCCCAAAATTAATATCAATTTTAAGTGCTATAAAACATGATGTATCGTTTTTATAAACTTCTCGCAAATAATTAACATAATTTAGAAAAGATGATAGATATTTAGGTAGATCTTTATCTGATGTAGTCGTTTTATTGTTGTATATTTTAAATTTAATTTTTTTAATAGTTCTTTTATACCGTTCACAAACTTCCCAATCAAATTTAATGTCAGTATATTCTGTTAATTCAACTTTTGCTTTTTCAAAAATTCGCTCTTTGATACTTACCCATTGGTAACTTTTTGGTATCTCAAAGATTTCTCTAAACTCAATCAAATCAACAATTAATTCAGTTTTATTTCCATATCGGATATTTTTATTATAAGTATCTTTTAATAATTCGTAAAGTCTTATGCTATAACTACTTTTAAGCATTAAAATATGCTTTAAATCATAGCTTAAATAGTTCTTTTTTAGCTCTTTGATATAGGGTAAAAGCTTTTCGCTTATTTCAAAATATAATAAGCCATCATCATATATTATAGAGCTACACCAATTCACCTGTAGCCATTTTTTATCGCCGTTTATTTCAATATGTAAAGGACTTTTTAAAATATCCTTTGTAGCTTCTTTTAATTTTTTATTATAGTCCCTGCCTTCAACTCCAAAGAGCTCTTTAAAATCAGACACAGATATAACATAGACTTGTTTATATGTATCTGTATCTTTCACAAGCGATATAAGAGTAGATATAAGCTTTGAAGCTAAAGGCTTGAGCTTATATCTACTCTCAATTATACTTCTATTTTTACGGACTACGAGCTCACTATCTAATATCTTATTTTTATTCATTTTTTTCCTTTTAATAAAAATTTACATATTATATCAAAAATAACTTAATTGAAACTTGTATTTTAATACAAAGAAAATATTTTGTATTTGATGACCCCCAAAATGTATTTTTGATGACCCCCAAAATGTATTTTATGACCCCCAAAATGTATTTTATGACCCCCAAAATGTATTTTTAAGGTGCTTGAAAGCCTTTATCTATAGGCTTTTTTTTCTCTACAGTTACAGTAACATGAGAAGAAGAGAAAGAGAAAGGATAAATAAATTTCAAATCTTGCGACATAAATTACAAATTTTTGACATTTGTGATTTTAATATTTACTACCTTGACATACCTCGATTTTTATCTTTAGAGATTTTTTTAGATAATTCTTGAACATTTATTTTAAAATGTTTCTCAATCGTAGATATTTGTTTTTTTAGTTTTTTATTTTCACTTTTTAGCTCTGGATAGTTTAAAGCATTTTGCTTATATGCTTCAGCATTGTTTTTATAGCTGTCTCTGCTCCAAATAGCGTTGTCAAGCTCTTTAGTCAAGCTCTCGTTCAATTTTTGTGTTTTTTGCTCGTTTGCCGTCTTAGAATTGATTTTAGAGTGTTTGACTAAATAATCGTTAATATCTTGTTTTAATACTGCTTCATCATGACCAATCATTTTTTTAGAATGTTTTAAAATATACTCCGTATCCTGTTTAATTTTATAGTCCAAAGCGATTAAGTCGTTTATCGTTTCCTGCTCTTGTTTGTATTTTCGCATAAGCTCATCAAACTTGTCAAGCTCTCGTTTCTTTTCTTGAGCTGTGATTTCAAGTTGTTTAACTTGTCGCTTTGCCTCCTTGATAGTTTCGATCAACTTGTCAAGCTCCTGTTTTCGCTCTCTCTCGTGTGCCTCCTTGACTGAGTAATGTTTTGCTTTACTATTTTCAATGCCTCGCTCATAGCCCATATTGCCCCAATTTTTGCTAATTTCTGTCTGTAGATCTGACAAATTTTGCTTCTTGATATATCGCTGTATGCTCATACCTGTTTTACGATTTACATTCTCGTATTTAAAATGTATATGCGGTGTTTTCTCATCAAGATGTATCGTATGCACTAGCAGTTTGCTGTTGTATTTATTGGAGAAATGCTCTAAAGATTTTTTAGTGTTTGTTATAAATTTTTTAGGGTTATCTTGATAATCTTGCTTCATCTGTTCGCTAAATGTAATAATACCGTCAATAAAATAATTTTTTATTTGACTTTTACGGCCTGTAATTTTCTCGTGAATTTCTTTTTGCTCCTTGGCTGATTGCTGTAGATTTTGTTTAAATTCTTGATAAGTTTCATCACTCATTTTTACTTTTTTATTTTCAAAATATACTAGATTATTTTCGCTAGTATCTCGCAGATAATCAACCTCTTTTTCTCTCAAGTCGTGAGCCAACTGGCTTGTTGTATTTTTAAGAGTATTTGCTATAATTCTAACCGATACGGTTTTAGTCTTAGTTGTCGATTTTGCTTCTTTAGATTTTATAGCATAACCTTGTCTGTGTTTTTTCTCAAACTCCTCAAATTCATCAAACATTCTTAAACCCGATATATGTGCTGATGCTTGATATTTGTCTTTAAAATTAACTCAGCTGCATCTCCAGAAATTGCTATTTTTATATTTTTTAAAATCGCAGTATCTGCATCATCTAAATTTATCACTATTTTTTTATCATCACTAATATCTTTTAACAATTCTTTTAACTCTTTTATCGTCATAATTTTCCTTTGTCATATTTTATCAAAAAATACTTCAATCAACTCAACTTTTTTTTAAGCGATATGGTGGCGGTTGTGTTGTAGTGTATAACCCACTATGCACTACCTAAAGGTAATGCGTGGGTTTTTGTGCTGCAGTCGCTCCCAAAAAAGAAAATAAAAAGATGATAAATAAGTTGAAAATATAGCATAATTTAAGTATAAAAATTTATTTTAAAATTTAATTTAATTTAATTTAGATACAATATGCTGTGATTTATCATCACACTTGAACCGATACAAATGTTGTATTTAAATGAAAATTTAATTGATGATAAATCGCTTTTTAAAACTCAAATCTTGATTGTTTTAAACATAACATTTGGTTTTGATGTTCGAACATATACAACCAAATTTTTTTACTATTTGTAGCCAATATTTTTTTAGTTGGACTGTCTATATCGTAGAGTTTTCCAAACTCATTACAGGAGACTCTGATCGTTCCTTTTTTATTCTCAAAATTTATCAAAAAATCATCAACACAAAATGTTCTGATATGCTTCAAAAAAGCATAATAATCGTCTTCAAATTCTGCTTTTTTTTCTACTTTAAACCAGTGAAACTCAAACCGCTTCTCGTATTTATTCCAAAAATATTGTATCTCAATATCTGTTATTTTTTTTATCTCATCAATACCTTTTTTAATAACTTTTATGATATCGGATTGATACTTATATTTTGTGTGAAACTTTTTGTTTAGCTCATCAATCGTGAAAGTTTGATATGTCATATTCTTTTGAATATTCTTTTTTTTCATATCTTTATATCGCAGATACATTTCATAAAGCACAATACCAAACTTGCTTTTAAATTTATTGACAGTTTGAATATCAATCAGTGTGTAATGTTCTTTTTGCTCAAGAGCATGCACTAGCTCTTTATCAATAACGAAGTGCATTCTATCTTTATATTTCTTTTGAATTTTAGCTCTTGTCAAAAAGGCACAGCTCATCCATAAAACTTCTTCGCCTTTTAAATCTGTATAATTTCTAACTTCTATCGGATACTGTAGCTGTTTTAAAGCTATGAGCATATGTTTTCTATAAACACCATTGTTAGCAATATTTAAAATCTTGTGTAAATCTGGCAAGTCGATAGAAAACTCAGCACCATGCTTCAAATATTTATTATACAATATATTTATAAGCTTTTGTGTCAAAGCCCCTGATATAGGCACTCTAGCATCTGTTAAGATGTTATTCTTAGGCATAATAATTGGTAAAATCATATATAAAATCCTTATTTTTTTATGAAATTATACCAAGACAAACTTAAACTAACTCGTCTAAAATAAAGAAAATACGAAATAAGTCAAAAAGTAGTCTTTTTTTGGGCAAACATACGACACTTTGAACGAAACATACGATACTTTGAACGAGTTTACCCCCAGCAAAGCCCCTAAAAATAGGGGTAAAAAAAGATGTAACTTGACAAAGCTTTTTATAAATAAAAAGAAAAGGGGGGTGTGGGGGGAAACATTAGCAGTAAAATACGAGTTTTGGTCCAACACGGGGACATGGTTAAATTGTTTCACAATTTAATCTATTACCCCCGTTGGGGGACATGGATAAATTTAAAAAACAAGTTTTTAAATTTCTTGATATTGTTGTGATCTGAATGTTTATCGTGTTTGTCTAGTGTTTGCTATAATTTTAGACTTCTTTTTTTGTTTGTATTTGGAAAAAGTTTTGAATGTTGTTTTATCTTAATTTTAAGCTATGTATTTCAATTAAACTTCTTTTGCTATAGCTTATCTCGTGTTTGTTCTATATTTTGCCTAAGAAGTAGTCCTATGAGCTAAATTTCGCACTCCGTGCTTATATCCAAGCCGCTGCCGCTCTTGGATACATGATCAAAACATCGCTTGAAGCTTTGCATCAAGCTACCATGCTGTTTTTTTTAAATATTTGCTATCTTGACATACCTCGATTTTTATTTTTTAATAATTCTTGAACATTTATTTTAAAATGTTTCTCAATCGTAGATATTTGTTTTTT
>JAOZMC010000008.1:23275-43647 GCA_029934475.1 Arcobacteraceae bacterium | reverse complement strand
TTTTCACAGAAACTTTGGACTTCGTCCAACCACCACCTAGCTTTGGCTACATTTAATATATCAAGCGAACTTAAAAAGATGGCAAAAAATGAGAATATCACAGTGATCCAACGAAAAGATGTGGTGTTTGAGGGGTGATTGGACTGTTAATATTTAATTTTGAATGTTGAATGTTGAATGTTTGACAGATGGTTCGGAACCCCGGACTGGTTAATTTTGAATGTTAAATGTTTATTTTTTCCTATAACTTAAGGCTTCTAGGATACAGCTTTTGTCTATATGCTCTTTGCCCTCTATATCCGCTATAGTTCGTGCTACTTTTTGAACCTTTTTGATACCTCTATATGTCAGGTCAAAGTTGTCTGATGCTTTTTCCATAAGCTCTTTTGTCTGTGTGTCAAGAAAACAAAACTTCTCTATATCTTTGTCGTTTAGCTTACCGTTTAGCTCTGTTTGCCCACGAGAGAGTTGTGCTGTGAAAGTTCTCAAAACTATCTCAAACATCTCGCTACTACTGATAGTAGGACGGTCTGTCTTGGCTACTTCGCTCATGATGACATATAGGTCTATCCTGTCTAAAAACGGGTCGCTTAACCTACTTTTGTATCGCTGGATATCTAGCAAACTACATCGGCAATCTTTTTTTGTAGATAGTAGGTTGCCACATGGACAAGGATTCATAGCCCCTACAAACAAAAATTTCGTAGCATATTGTTTCTTGATATTGACACGACTTATAGCTACTATGTTCTCTTCTAATGGCTCTCGCAAGGCTTCTATGATACTCTTTTGAAAGTGTGGCAACTCATCAAAAAACAGCAGTCCGCCATCGCTCAAACCTATCTCGCCTATCTTTGTGCCACCTATGATAGATGCTTGCGATGCTGTGTGGTGCGGTGAGATAAAGTTTCTAGTGGGAGTGAAGTTGGGTTCTTTGAGCTCTATAGAGTCTAGCTTGACTTTGTCTAGTATCTCATCTAGCGACATAGGGTGCAAGATATATTGAAGTCGTTTGCTGATCATACTTTTACCAGAACCAGGATTGCCTTCAAATATGATATTGTGAGACCCGCAAGCGGCTATGAGTGAGGCTCGTTTAGCTATGGTTTGTCCCTTGACATCTATAAAATCAAACTCAAAGTTCTTGGTATAATAATACCGTTTGTCCAAAATCTCTAAAAAATCAAACTCAAATCCTATGTTTTGGACTCTTTTTTGTTCTTTGTTGTCTGTTTTGAAAAATCCTATAGCATCTGCTAGACTATCTACTGCATATATGTTGACATTTGGTATGATAGAGAGTTTTCGGGCTGATTGTGTAGGGACTAGGACATTTTGGATAAGTTTGTTTCGTGCAAGTGAAAGCACCAGCACAAATATAGACTTGGTATCTTTGAGTCCGCCATCTAGCCCTAGCTCGCCAAACATATAAAAGTCTGCGAAGTTTGCTCGTGTCTCTTGCATAGCTATGAGCAAAGCTATAGGAGCATCAAACTGACTGCCTGTCTTTGATATCTCACTGGGGCTTAGGTTTATGGTGATTTTCTTTGGTGGAAATTTGAACTCGTTGAACAGCAAAGCGGACTTGATCCTGTCTTTGGACTCTTGTATGGCACTACTGCCTAGTCCAACTATACTAAACGATGGCAAACCACTAGTAAAAGTGGATTCTACATCTACACTGATGGCATCGAAGCCGTCTATGCTGGCACATTTTATCTGTTTGATATTTATCCTTTGAACCTATTATATCCATATTTTATTTAATTTGGGTATAATCATCGCTTAAAAGATTATAAAGGACAGATATGAAGCATTTTTTAACTATAGCGGACTACACAAAAGATGAGATACTAGAGATAATAAACCTAGCGATAAAGATAAAAAAAGAGACAAAAATAGGTGTATTTAGAGACTATATGCCTAAAAAAACACTTGCCATGATATTTGAAAAAAGCTCCACTCGCACAAGGGTTAGCTTCGAGACAGGCATATATCAGCTAGGTGGCACGGGAATATTTCTAAACTCAAACGATATACACATGGGAGATGGCGAACCTATAAGCGATACAGCTCAAGTGATAAGCAGTATGGTAGATATGGTCATGATACGAAACGATAGTCAAGCACAGCTAGAGCTATTTGCACAAAATTCTGCTGTGCCAGTGATAAACGGCTTGACAGAGAAGTTTCACCCTGTGCAACTTATGGCGGATTATCTCACTATAGTAGAGCTAGGTTTGGACAAAAATCTAAAAGTAGCATATATAGGCGATGGCAACAATATGGCATCTTCGTGGGTTATGTTAGCATCTGTCTTGGGATTTGAGCTGTGTGTAGCTACACCAAGTGGCTACGAAGTAGATGAAAATATCAAGCAAATGTCTGCTAAACTTATAGCAAAAAGCGGTGCTAAAATAACATATACAGATGACCCACAAATAGCACTCAAGCATAGCACGGTAGTCACTACAGATACTTGGGTATCTATGGGTCAAGAGAAGCAAAAAGCACAAAGACAAAAAGATTTCGCAGGTTTCACGGTAGATACACATATGATGACAAAGGCACACAGCACAGCTGTATTTTTGCATTGTTTACCGGCATATAGGGGCTATGAAGTGTCAGCAGAGGTGTTTGAAGCAAACAAAAAAGTGATATATCAAGAGGCAGAAAACAGACTGCATGCTCAAAAGGGCATCATGGTTTATCTAAGTAGGGCGAAAGTTTAAACTTGTTTGGATACAATAGACAAAAAAGGATTATAATGTATAAAAAACTATTGTTTATAGTAGTATCTATGAGCTTTGTGCTGTATATATCAGCTAACTCAAACACAAATAAACGACAAGCAACACAGACAAGAGAAGAGGCGATAGCGAAACTGTCGTATGTGCTAGAGATAGTCGAAAAATATTATGTAGATGACCAAAATATGAGCGACATTGTAGACAAGGCTATAGCAGGACTGATGAGCGAGCTAGATGCACACTCTAGCTATCTGGACAAAAAAGGCTACAAAGGGATGCAACAAAGCACCAAAGGAGAGTTTGGAGGGCTGGGCATAGTTGTAGGTATGCGAGATGGGGCATTGACCGTGATATCGCCTATAGACGATACCCCTGCCAAAAAAGCAGGAGTCCAGTCAAGTGATATCATACTAAAAATAGACGACAAATCAACCATAGGTATAAAACTAGATGAAGCAGTAGGACTAATGAGAGGCAAACCAGACACAGATATAGAGCTCACTATCGTGCGAAAAGGCGAGAGAAAACCTATAGTAATACCGATAACTAGAGATATTATCAAAGTGAAGTCAGTATTTGCAAAAAATATAGAAAACCACGATATGCTATATCTTCGTATATCATCATTTGACTCAAAAGTAGCCAGTAGCTTAAAGGAAAAGTTCGCCAAATATAGTGACTACAAGGGCATAGTGCTAGACTTGCGAGACAATCCCGGAGGACTTTTAAATCAAGCTATAGATGTGGTGGATATGTTTGTAGACAAAGGTGTCATCGTATCGCAAAAAAGCAGAGATAAAAATGACAACAAAACATACAAAGCTAGCCAAAGAGCCACAAAAACACACAAGCCCATGGTAGTGCTGATAAATGGCGGAAGTGCTAGTGCTAGTGAGATAGTAGCAGGTGCATTGCAAGACCACAGCAGAGCTATACTAGTAGGTGAAAAAACATTTGGCAAAGGCTCGGTGCAACAAATAGTGCCTATAACTTATGCATCGGATGAAGCGGTGAAGATAACTATATCGAGATATTATCTACCAAGTGGCAGGACGATACAAGCCGTAGGAGTATCGCCAGATATCCAAAGCTACAAAGGCAAAGCGGTCCCAAAAGATGAAGATGGATTTGACCTAAAAGAGGCAGATCTCAAAAAACATCTCAAAGGCGAACTAGAAAAGATAGATGACAAAGAGAAAACAGAAGCCAAAAAAGAAAAAAACAAAGAAAAAAACAAAGATACCATAACAAAACAAAACATAGCAGATGATAACCAACTCCAAACTGGTATAAATGTGCTAAAAGCACTCATAATAACAAAAGGCAAATAGATGAAAAAAACTACAGTTTTGTATGAAGGCAAAGCAAAAAAAGTTTTCCATACAGAAGATAAAGAACTATTGATATCGGAGTTTAAGGATAGTATGACAGCATTTGATGGCAAAAAAAAGCACACAGAACTAGGCAAGGGAGCTTTAAACAACAAGATATCCACACATCTATTTAAACTGTTAAACAGCCACGGGATTGATACTCATTTTGTGGATATGATAGATGACAATCATATGCTACACAAAAGATGTGATGTCATATATATAGAGGTCATCGTGCGAAACATAGCCACAGGAAGTTTGAGCAAAAATCTAGGTATAAAAAATGGCACCGTGCTACCGTTTACTCTTGTAGAGTTTGACTACAAAAACGATGAGCTAGGAGACCCAAAGCTCAACGACCAACATGCATTGATACTAAATCTAGTAGACAACAAAGAGGAGTTAGATATATTGCGAACAAAAGCTAGAGCTATCAACGATATTTTGGTGCCCTATTTTGTGGACATAGGTCTTAAGCTTGTGGATTTTAAACTAGAGTTTGGCAAAGACAAAGATGGCAATATTATCCTTATAGATGAGCTAAGCCCAGATAACTGTAGGTTTTGGGACACAAAGACAGGCGAAAGTTTAGACAAAGATAGGTTTAGACAAGGTATAGGTGGAGTGAAAGTAGCATATGAAGAGGTGCTAAAAAGGATATTAAGATGAAAGCAGTAGTAAAAATAGGTCTCAAAAACGGTGTGCTAGATAGTCAAGGCAAGGCGACTTACCATACTATATGCACTATGGGATATGAAGATATAGTCAAAGATATAAAGATAGACAAGCTTATAAACATAGAGCTAGGCGATATAGACAAAGCAGATGCTATGATAAAAGTAGATAAGATGTGTCAAGATATGCTGGTAAATACAGTTATAGAAGATTATAACATAGATATAATATGATTGTAAGTATAATACGATTTCCTGGTACAAACTGCGAGTATGATACCAAATATGCTTTTGATATGCTAGGAGCTACGACCTCTATAGTGGATTATACCGACGATAAACTACCAGCGGATACTGGTCTCGTGGTGCTTCCGGGTGGATTTTCATATGGAGACTATTTGCGGACAGGAGCTATGGCAAAGATGGCAAATATCATGAAAGCTGTCAAAATATATGCAACTAGTGGCGGATATGTGCTAGGTATTTGCAATGGTTTTCAGATACTTTGCGAAGCTGGACTTCTGCAAGGAGCTTTAAGACGAAACGACAACGGACACTTCATATCAAAGCACCAATACTTAAAAGTGGTAAACAATGACAATAAATTTTTGGAGTGTTGTAGCAAAGATGATCTACTAAATATACCTATAGCAAATCATGATGGAGCATACTATATAGACAAAGCAGGACTACAAAGCCTAAAAGCAAACGGACAAATAGTGTTGCGATATAGTGACAAGCAAGGTGAAACCTCATATCTAAACGGCAGTGTAGAGTCTATCGCAGGAATATGTAACAAAAACAAAAATATATTTGGTCTCATGCCTCACCCAGAGAGAGCTATGGAGATGTTGCTAGGTAGTGATGATGGCAAAAATATGCTAAAAGGACTTGTGTCGTGAAAAAACTTTTAAGTTTGCTTTTGCTGTTTTGCTTTGCTGTTGCTGACGATCTGTATCTATCCTATGAAAACAGTCCTCAAGAGGTGTATGTAGATGAGACATTTGAGATGGTGATCAAAGCTACCATATTTTCAAAAGATTATCACAATATCAAAACAACTTTTAGCGGACAAAAAAACATAAACATATTAAACAAAAACTCACTTTGGATAAAAAAGGGCGAAAATATTTTTATGAATAGCTACATAGTAAATATAGACAAAAAAGAGTTTGTCATGCCACAGATTACTGTCGATCTACTAGATACTCATGGCGAACTTTTAGATACACAGACTATACAGGAGTTTGCTGTCAATATCAAGACAATAGAGATAAAAGAGAAAACATACAGCCAAGTCGTAGCTGATAGTATGCGACTGCTAGGACACAAGACCAAACAATACGACAACAACCAGCTCCACACTATCATCAAGCTAGAGGCTATAAATTCAAATATAGAAAAGTTTCATCTGCAAAATTTTAACTCCCAACAAGGTATAAACGACATCACAAAAAAAGATGGCAAAGCTGTGATATATTATGATATATTTTCGTCAATAGACACAAAGCAGATAAAGTTCAGCTACTTCAACACACAAGAAAAAAAACTAAAGTTTATTAAGCTAGACATCAAACTAGAAGAGGACCTAGTCAGCACCCAAACCGACCTAAATCCTCAAAAGTCAAACTTCCATTTGTATAGAATAGTAGCACTTTTGTTTGTGATAGCGGTGTTGGTGGGGTTGTATTTTCTGTATAAAAAGAGGTTTATATTTATAGTCATAGGGCTTGTGGCAATAGTGATAATATATCTGCTTTTTCCAAACAAAACTGTCCTGCTAAAAGCTGGCAAAAATGTATATATACAGCCATTGAAACGATCGACAGTGTTTAAAAAAACGAAAAACAAACAAAAGGTTGCAGTCTTAAAAACCCAAAATGGCTTTATGAAAGTGATGTTTGAAGACAAAACTATAGGGTGGGTCAAAGATGAAAAGTAAAATACGATATTTTTTTATAATGTTGCAGTTTTTGCTGACTGTGTTTGTGACCATAATTGTAATGTTTCTATTTAAAAAGCACAATCACAAGATAAGGCGAGCATGGGGCTATACTCAACTTGCCATAATGGGTGTAAATATAGAATACAAAGGAGAGCTAGACAGCTCAGCTGATATGCTAGTGTTTAATCACCAAAGCATATTGGATATCATCATATTTGAGGCTATCCATCCCAAAAATCTAGCATGGATAGCCAAAAAACAGATAGCAGACTTGCCATTTCTGGGACAAGTTTTGAAGCTACCTGATATGATAATCATAGACAGAGAAAATAAAGCAGGACTAGTGAAGCTCCTCAAAGAGACCAAACGACACCTAACAAACGGCAGACCTATAGCGATATTTCCAGAAGGCACTAGAAGTAGTGGTGATGAAATGTTGAAGTTTAAAGCTGGTGCTAAAATCATAGCAGAACGACACGACACAAAGATACAACCTATACTGATAATAGGATCAAGAAAATGTATAGACTCACAAAATATGAAAGCCCACAAATCCACCGTGACTGTGGTATATCTGCCGACAGTTATGCCAAAAAAGGGTGAAAAGTGGTATGAAGAGATGGAGCAAAATATGAACCAAGAGTTTGCCAAAAGAGTAGAAAAAAATGCAAAATAACTGTGAGCATGTAGGAGTATGTGGTGGCTGCGCTCTTGGATTTTTGAGTTCTGTTTCACAAATAGGCTACAAGATGATGAAAGCCGAAGAAAGTCTAGAAAAGTTTGATATACCAAGATTCGAGTCGTTTGATACTACGACTGTAGGCTTTCGTAGTCGTGCTGAGTTTCGTATTTTTCATAAAAAAGGCGATATAGATTATGCTATGACGGGGGCAAACAAAAAGTTATTTACTCTGGATAGTTGTGTCATCGTGGATGAAAATATACAAGATATTATGTCAAAACTTCTTGAGCTTATAAAAACAGACGAGACACTGGCTAAAAAACTTTTTGCTATAGAGTTTCTAAACTCCACTCAAAATGATACTATAGTAGTGCTAATATATCACAAAAAGCTAGAGGATATATGGAGTGAAAAAGCGACACGGCTTCAAGATATGTTAAATATAAATATCATAGGTAGAAGTAGAGGACAAAAAGTAGTGCTAAAAAGTGACACGATACAAAATAAAATAACCATCCAAGACCGCACATATAGCTATCACTATCAAGACACTACATTTGTCCAGCCAAATCATGAGATAAACCAAAAGATGATCAACTATATCTACGACAACATCACACCCGGTGGTGATATGTGTGAGCTATATTGTGGAGCTGGCAACTTCACAATAGCACTAGCTTCGAAGTTTGACAAACTGTTTGCCACAGAGATAGGCAAAGCCTCTATAAGACTAGCAAAACAAAATGCCACAAAAAACAACATAGACAACATAAGCTTTGTGCGACTAAGTAGTAGTGAATTTGCTCAAGCGATAGAGGGCAAACGAGAGTTTAGAAGATTAGCAGAGCAAAATATTGATATAGATGACTACGGTTTTGATACGATATTGATAGACCCACCTCGTGCCGGAGTAGATGAGGTAACTTTAGAGATACTTAAAAAATACAAACAGATAGTTTATATATCGTGCAGTATAGATAGTTTGTGTGACAATTTAGACACACTGACACTCACACATGATATAAAAAAGTTTGCCTTTTTTGATCAGTTTGTATGGAGTTTGCATATAGAATCTGTAGTGATACTAGAGAAAAAATAGTGTCAAAAATAACCATAAACAAACAAAACCTATATCACAATTTGGAGTTTTTTGTCAAAAAGCTAGGCAGTATAGACAAGCTGTGTGTAGGGCTAAAAGACAATGCCTACGGACATGGCATAGAGCTTATAGCAAAACTTTGCTACGATTTTGGTATATCAAAACTGTTTGTGAGAAATTTACATGAAGCAAAGGCTATAGACCATATTGGCTTTGATATGATACATATATTGAGTGATATACCACAAGCTATGACACCATATCATATCACGATAAACAGTTTAGACGATATAGACAAAGCACCACGAGGCACAAAAGTTCAGCTAAAACTAGATACAGGTATGCACAGAAATGGTATAGCTACAAAAGATCTCTTAAAAGCGATAGAGAAGATTGTCACAAACAACCTTGTGCTTGCAGGCGTTTTTTCGCACTTTTGTTGTGCCGATGAAGATAGCAACAACACAAAAATCCAAGAAAAACTCTATTTAGATACCGTCAGCACTATCAAATACAAAACAGAGTTCCACAAACATATATCAAACACAAACGGAGTATATAGAGTAGATAACTCTATATACGACCATGCAAGAGTAGGTATAGGTATATATGGCTATAGTGATATAGTACAACACCAAAAACAGCTCAAACCAGTGATGAGCTTGGAAGCGAGCAAAAACTCCACAAGAGTCATAAACAAAGGCGAGTCTGTAGGATATGGGAGCTGTAGTTTCATCTCTCCTGCTGATAATTTTGTAGTGTCTAACTACGATATAGGATATGCAGATGGATTTTTTCGTATAAACGACAGACAGATATATCACACACCAGATGACAAAAGAGTGCTAGGACGAGTCTCTATGGACAACATAACTATCCAAGGCGATAGCGATACAGTCGTGCTGTTTGACGATGCTAGAGAGTTAGCAAAACTGCACGACACTATCACTTATGATATTTTAGTCAAGCTTAGTCCATATTTGCCTAGAGTGGTTATCTAGAGAACACCTTTACCAAAAAAACTCTCAGTTTGTATGTTTGCAAACGATGCTTTGAGTGATACAAAAAGTTTGGGGTTTTCGCTCTCTAGTTTGGCTAGAAGTTGTTTGGTCTTTTCTCTGGTATGTGGCATCTTGATATCTACTCTAAATGCTGGGCAGTTTTCATCGCTGATAGTCTGTGTGTCGTTGTCTGCTGCAAATCCTGCAAGCTGTCTCTCACGACAAAATATGAGCGGTCGTATCACTTCCAATCCGTTTTCTGCTTTGTATATAGGTGGCATGGTTCGCATGGTGCCGTTGTAAAACATATTCATAAAAAAACTCTCCATAGCGTCATCTAGGTGGTGTCCTAAAGCTAGTTTGTTGAAGCCGTGGTCTAAGGCATAGCTATACAGATGCCCTCTCCTCATACGACTTATGAAGCTACAAAATGAGCTGTTTTTTCGTATTTTTTCTTTGGTTGTATCAAATATCTGTGTCTCTATGATCTGGTGTTTTATGCCATGTTTGTGGCAATGCTCCTGCAAAAACTGAAGTTCCTCGCCCATACCATACGACACACTAACCGCTTCAAAGCTGAAGTTATATGGGGCGATTTTTTGCATACGGTTTAAAATATGTATCAAACTTAATGAATCTTTGCCACCACTAAACCCTACAACTATCTTGTCGCCATCTTTGACTAGCTCATATCTAGCATTTGTCTTGCCTACTAGGCTGGTGAGTTTTTTGCTCAATATCATAGTAGATCATCCTGTGTGAGATATGTTTTGTCACATGCAAATCCTGGTAAGTTGATATAGTTTCGGTATCGTTTGCCTTGATGGTAGTGTGCTTCTATGACAATATCTACTTTGTGCTTTTTATAAAATAGCAATCTTTTTATTGCAAAGTTGTCGAACTCTTTCATCTGTTTACATATAAGTTTAGCTTGTAGATTTCTCTGGACTATTTTTGATATAATACCACCTATATCTAAGATATTTAGAAGTTTACCCATAGCACGACTCCTGATAATATATGTATAAATATTGTATAAAGCAGGAGTGCCTATATCGCCGTGAGATATAGCTGTGGTCTTGGTTTTTAAGTTAAAAATATATGGTTGATTTTCTCTGGATATGACTTCGCACTTTGGAAAGATATCCCGTAGGTTGAAGTCGTGGTTGCCCTCTAGGTATATGATATTTTTGGTTTTTGATAGTTTGTTGATGAGTCTTATCGGTTCTTGGTTTTGTAGTTTAAAATACTCTATATCTTCGCTTAGAAAGTCAAATATATCACCACACAAAAATATGGTCTGTGCTTCGTGGTTCATAAATGTTTCTAGCACCGACACGAGATGGGTTCTGTCGCTGTTGTAGTGTGTATCGCCTATAAATATGGTTTTTTGTATCTTTGTCAATATCTGCCTTTTTATTTATTTTTTGTCAAGCTGCTCTTTGATCTTTTTTTGTAGCTCTTTTATTTTTATCGCTTTTTGTTTAAACGATAGATTTAAATCTTGTTTTGTCTGTATTAACTGTGTCTTGTAGTGCTTGACTGTCATCATGGTTATCTGGAAGTTTAGTTCTGCTGTGCTTAATGTGTTTATATTATCTGTCAGGCTTATCTCCATAAGTTTTGGGTTTTGATCCTCATCAAAAAGCATATTAAACTCCATCTTGTGTGTGCCAAACATATCTTCACTCAAACTATCGACCACTACATCAAACATCTCATCACTACTTATAGCAGTTTTGATGATAGACAGCTCTGCTATATCTTTGGCTACTAACGATATATCGTTTTCTCTTTTTCGTGTAGTGTTGTTTAGTCGGACATATTGAGGTTGGATATTTAGTTTACTAGACAGATATGGCTTGTATTCATGAGCTATGATACCATCAAGAGTTTTCAAAAATCTTAGAAGCTCATCTAAGCACTGCTTTTTTTGGTATGGGTTTGATATATCATAAGTAGCCATAGTCTCATCTATGATAAACTTCACAAAAGGTATCTTGCCTAGAAATATATCGTTTAGCTCTTTTATCTTGCCATCTTTTATCATGTCTGCTGGATCAATACCATCGCCAAACAACACTACAGAACCATCGAAACTATTTTGTGCCAACAGCTTACTAGCTTTGAGACTTGCATCTCTACCTGCTTTGTCGCCATCAAATGCCAACAACACTTCAGGCTCACCACGAGATAAAAGTGGCAAATGCTCTTTGGTCAGTGCTGTGCCCATGGTTGCAACCGTGTTTGTCCATCCGGCTTGATGAAGCATGATGACATCGAGATATCCCTCCGATATGATGATCTGCTTTTTTTTGTGTATATCTTGTGCCGCTTTGTCGTATCCATACAATATCCTGGACTTGTTAAACAGCTTTGTCTGAGGGGAATTTATGTATTTTGCCATATGTCCTGTGATAGTCCTACCACCAAAGCCACAAATCTTGCCACTGTTTGTCATGATAGGAAATATGATCCTATCGTTTAACCTAGCATACATACCAGTATCGGATATATCTACGACTCCAAACTCTCTGGCATCGTTTAGATTTAGCATGTTTGTCTTCAAAAAATTTATAGTATCCCCAGAGCTACTGGCATATCCTATAGCAAATTTTTCTATAGTTGTCTGCCATATGCCCCTGTCTTTGAGATATTGTGTGGCTGTGTGGTTGCTGTCAAGTTGTCTCACATAATAGTCGTTGAGTTTTTGCATTATGCTTGTGTCCTGTTTTTGATAGTCGTTTCGATCATATTCTAGCGTGATGTTATTTTGGTCTGCTAGTTTTTCCAAAGCTTCTGGGTAGTTTAGCTTTTCTATCTCCATAACAAACTTGACACTTCCGCCTCCTGCTTGACATCCAAAACAGTGATATATCTGCTTTGCAGGACTAACTGTAAAGCTAGCAGTATTTTCATCGTGGAAAGGGCATTTTGCTTTGTAGTTCGCACCTGACTTTCGTAGTTGAATATAGGATGATATTGTATCTACTATATCTATGGAGTTTTCTAGATTTTCTATGCTTTGTTTGGTTATCATATCCTATTTTATCGTAAATTTATTTTATTTGGGTAAAATATGTTATGATAGATGATTTTTATACTATTTTAGACCAAAACAGCACACAAGTTACAGTGAGATTTAGTGACAAAAGCCACCAGCTTTTTCTGGCTCATTTTCCTGCCAACCCTATAGTAGCTGGATTTTTGCAGCTTGAGATAATAGCAAATATATTAAACCACAAGATAAAAAAGATAAACTACATAAAGTTTCTCAAAACTATAAAACCACTAGATATAGTGGTATATCATATAAAAACCCAAGGAGATATAACTATATTTGAGATAAAAATAGAGGGCAAAAAAACTACAAAGGCAAAATATGAACGAATATAAAGTAGCTGTGGTGGTGCCTACTTTTGACAACCCTACGACTATACAAGATGTAGTATATGATACTGTGAAACATGGATTTGTGACTATCGTAGTAGATGACGGAAGTGCTACGAAAGTTCAAGATATTTTAAGACCAAATGAGAAGCTACATATCATCACACACAAGCAGAACATAGGCAAAGGCATAGCTATAACAAGTGGTGCAAAAAAAGCACAACAACTAGGATTTACGCATATATTGACTATAGACGGTGACAACCAACATCAAGCAGACCAGGCAGATAAGTTACTAGCACAGATAGACAAAAACAGTATAATCATAGGCAACAGAAACTTCGATATAGATCATGTGCCGTTTGGTAGTCGTTTTGGTAGATGGTTTAGCAACTTTTGGGCGAGTTGGGATACTGGGTTTGATATAGAAGATTCACTTAGTGGTTATAGGCTGTATCCTTTAAGTATATTGAATTTAGATATAGTTTCGTGTAGATTTGACTGGGAGATGGAAGTGATCGTGCGACACAGTGAGACGGGGGCAAAAATAAAGCAGGTAGATATATCTTGCTACTATCCACAAGTTGAGCATAGAGTGAGCCACTTTCATAAACTCAAAGATACTCTTGCTATAGTGTGGGTTCATGTGAGGATATTGCCGATCAAAAAAATCAAAAGAGTATTTAGTGGCACAAGCTAAGCAGATAAGCAACGCTTTTTCTATAAAACTGGCATATATATTGTATAAGATATTGGGTTATAATTTTTTGTATGTTTTGCTATATCTTATAGTTTTTTTCTATTCAATTATGCTAAAAGATGTCAAAAAAAACTTGAAAATATATTATCAAAATATAGGTTTAAAATACAGCTATGGATTGTATTTTAGTCATCTTTTTATATTTGCTACTACTTTTACTGATAGATTTATATCCAGACTAGACCCACAAAGCTATATGTTTGAGGATAGTTGGACCCATGATGATAAGCAGTTTTTTAAAAGTGGCGGTGTCATGATATTTTCACATTTTGGTGGTTGGGCTATGTCGGCTAGTAGTATAAAAACAGACAAAAAGATACATATAGTGATGAGCGAAAAGATAAAAAGTGGTATATCACAGATAGAAAAAAGCCTAAAATCACAAAACAAACACAACATCATAGATATAAAAGATGGCGAACTGGTAAATATGATAAATATATCAAATGCTCTGCTAAACGATGATATAGTAGTGATGATGGCAGATAGACCACACAACGATAGGCAAAAAGTCCAGCTAGAGTTTTTTGGGACAAAAGCATATTGGAACAAAGCACCATTTGAGATAGCATATAGGCTTAAAAAAAGTTTGATGGTATATCTAGTAGTGTTTAAACAGAAACAAAACTACAAGATGATAAGAGAAAAGATAAACTTCGACTACAACATAGACAAAGGCAAAGCTATAGAGGATGCTATGCGACAATATATCAAAAGATATGAAAAGGCAGTAGCCACATATCCTACAAACTGGCTAAACTTATATAATTTTTGGCAAGGAGAAAACAGATGAAACTAGGTGTAAATATAGATCATATAGCGGTGTTGAGAGAGGCAAGAGAGATAAACGACCCAAATATCCTAGATAGTTTGCCACCATGCAAGATAGCAGGAGCTGACCAGATAACTATCCACTTGCGAGAGGATAGACGACATATCAAAGACAAAGATGTGTTGGATATATTAGCACATACTAACTTGCCTATAAATCTGGAGTGTAGCTTGGATAAAGATATACTGAAGTTTGTAGCGACACACAAGCCACACATAGCGACACTTGTGCCAGAAAACAGAGCAGAAGTGACTACAGAGGGTGGGCTAGATATAAAAGCATTGCAAAAAGGTATAAAAGAAGCGAAAGTTTTGTTTGACAAAAACGACATAGCCTTGTCTGTGTTTATAGACCCCAACACGGACATGATAGATATAGTCCAAAGTTTAGGCATATCAAACATAGAACTACACACAGGCAGATATGCAAACATATATGCTATGTTATACGGCGGACTAGCAAACTCAAGCCATAGTATAGCTTCACTAGAACTTCCACGAGAGAGATTAAAAAAACTTTTAGACAGGTCGCTCAAAGATATCACCGCTAGTGTCCATTTGGCGAAATTTTATGGTATGCATATAGCAGTAGGACATGGACTAAACTATCAAAATATCATAAACATACTCAAGATAAAAGATATAGATGAGCTAAACATAGGACAAAGCATAGTAGCTAGGTCTGTGTTTGTAGGGCTACAAACTGCTATCAAACAGATGAAAGATATCATATCAAAAGAAAAAATATAGCCATATCTGTAGGCGATATCAATGGCATAGGCATAGAACTGGTGCTAAAATCCCACGAAACCATAGCGAAACTTTGCCGACCAATATATTGTATAAATGATATTATGTTAAACAAAGCTTGTCGGCTTTTAGATATACAAAAGCCCGCCAATATGAAGCTATATGAAACAGTAGGGCAGTTTGATATAGATCCAGGAGTGATAGACAGATCCGCCGGCAGATATAGCTATGATTCGTTTGTCGATGCTGTCCGTTTAAATATCCAAGGCAAAGTAGATGCAGTAGCAACTTTGCCTATAAACAAACAAAGCTGGAGCAAAGCAGGTATAGAATATGTAGGACATACCCAAGTGCTACGAGAAAAGTTTGGCGACAACTCTATCATGATGATGGGTTGTGTTGATATGTTTGTGGCATTATATACCGACCATATACCTATAAAAGATGTGCCAAAGAGTATAAAAAAAGACCTTATCAAAAACTTTTTGTGCCAATTGTCCCAAAAAGTAGATGGCAAATACGACAGTATAGCAGTGCTAGGACTAAATCCACACAGCGGAGATGGCGGAGCTATAGGTAGCGAAGATATAGTCATATCTCATGCTATAGAGGAGACAAACAGACAGCTAGGACGCGAAGTTTTCGCAGGTCCCGTGGTGCCAGATGTGGCTTTTATATATCATAGCAGACAAAACTACAAGCTATTTGTAGCGATGTATCACGACCAAGGTTTAGCACCGCTTAAGGCACTCTGCTTTGATGAGGTTATCAATATATCTTTGGGCGATAAAATATCACGAGCTAGTGTGGGGCATGGCACGGCATATGATATAGCATACAAAAACAGTGACCGACTATCAAACACTAGCTATATAAATAGTATCAAATATCTTGTAGATAGCTAATAGTGCCAAAATATTTGTCATAAAATGGCTTTGTGATTTTAGCAAACTGCTCTTTATCTTGATATAGATTTACTAGCCATCTGTGATCTATGTCATAGCTTTGCAGACAATCAAGACTTAGCAAAGTGTCGCTTATACAACCTAAATACGACGGCGCTACGAGAACAGCTTCGAAACTATCAAAATAATCTTGAAAATATTTGATGATATCTATCATAAATATATCGTGTTTTATAGGAGTTTTCAGTCCGCCGGCACCCTCTACTATGACTATATCGTGTCTGTCTAGTAGCTTGTCTGTTTTGTGCAAAAGCCACGAGATATCTATATCTATGTTTTGTCTGTTTGCTACAATTGGAGCAGATGGCAGGGCAAATCTATATCCAGATATATCCTCTATAGTTAAGTTATCGCCATATAACTTGTGCAGTAGCTTGAGTATATCACTAGCATCGCCACTATGTGCTACTACTCCTGTCTCTATGGGCTTGAAGTATGCTACTTTTAAACCATCCTCAAAATATCTTTGTATCAAGATTTCACATGCCTTTGTCTTGCCTATATCTGTGTTGGTCGCTGTGACAAACTGGACTTTAGAGATGGTGTCTATGTAGATAGCCTTTCAAAAGATTCTCTAAACCATCTTTTAGGTTTGGTTCAAGCATATCTAGTTTTGATATGATTTTGTCTGCCAATCTGTCTGCTTCATCTATAGCACCGTCTAGTCCCATTAGTGAGACGAAACTGTTTTTAAACTCATCTTTGTTGGTAGATTTGCCAGCTTTTTTTTCGTCCAAAGTTATATCTAGTATATCATCTTGTATTTGAAACAATAGCCCAATATCTAGCCCAATATTGTTCAAAGTTTGTGTCGCACTCTCCTCTAGCTCACATATCATGGCACCTATCTTTAGGCTACTAGCTATAAGTTTGGCGGTTTTGTTTGTGTGTAGTAGTTTTAGCTCATCTATACTTAAAGTTTTGTTTTCAAAATATATATCAACCGCTTGTCCTATTATCATACCGCTTATACCACCATCTAGGCTGAGTTGTTTTATGATATCTATCTTGGTGTGGTCAGCCAGAGAGCTATTGGCTATGAGAAAAAAGCTGTGAGTATTTAAAGCATCGCCTACTAGCACCGCTGTTGCTTCATCGTAAGTTTCATGTAAAGTCTCCACTCCTCTACGAAAGCTGGCATCGTCCATAGATGGCAAGTCATCATGGATGAGCGAATAGGTATGAAATATCTCTATAGCTAAAGCAACAGCTAAACTATTTTGTAGCAAAAGTGGGTTTAAACTTTGCACCACCGATAGCATAAGCATAGGGCGAAATCGTTTAGCACATGCTTTGGTCATGGTCTGCAAAGCTATATCAAAAGTAGGATGGACAGTCTCTATGCTAGGAGCATTTGCTTGCAGATAGGACTCAAACTTGTCCAAGAGGTTGCTATGGTTGTGTCTCATTTTTGTTTGGTCATCTGCTTGAACATATTTATAGATTGGGTTTGTTTGTTGGTATCGGCTTGCTTTAAGACATCGTTGATGACACTTATTAGAAATATCTTTAGGCTATCTTTGTCACTTAGTAGTTCATCATCAATATTTAGCTCGATTATATCGTTGTTGCCGTTTATACTGATATCTACTAGCCCACCACCTGCAGATGCTTTGAAAACTTGATCTTTCGCTATCTCTTTGTTGTTGTCTGCTACTTGTTGAAATTTTTCAAATATACCGCTCATCTCTTGGGGGTCAAACATATATGCCTCCTGCTAGCTCATCTGCCGACCCTACTACACAGTTGTTTTCATCTACTTGTAGCACCACTGGTTTATAATCTTTTAGCTCATCTTTGCTAAACGAAGCATATGCTATGATGATAACTCTATCTCCTACTTGCACTAGCCGTGAGGCGGCTCCATTTATACATATATCTTTTGAACCTTTGGCACCCTTTATTACATATGTAGTAAATCGTTCGCCATTGTTTATGTTGACTATCTCTACCTTTTGACCCTCTACAAGCTGTGCTTTGTTGAGTAGCTCTTCATCTATAGTCACAGACCCTATATAGTGTAAGTTTGCATCTGTTACTACTGCTCTGTGTATCTTGCTATATAGCATATCTATATTCATGGTACTATAGCTCCACAGGCTCACCCCAAAACTCTGGGTCTATAAGATACTCGACTACTGGCTTTTTGCCAATGATATGCTCATCTATAATCTTGTCTATCTTCTCTTTGGTAAGCTTCACATACATATAGTGTCCTGGTTCGACCATCATCACAGGTCCCAGCTGACACCGTCCTAGACAACTTGTCTGTATAGGTTGCACTGGTCCCATGATACCTTTTTGCATAAGTGTTTGTGCCATATGGCTGAAAAGTTCGGCAGTATCGTCATTTACACACGATGGCTTGGGCATATTTGGTGGCGAACTTTGTTCACATTTAAATATATAAAATGTAGGTTGCGGAACAGTAGTATCCATGATTTATCCTTTTTGTTGTTTGTGGCGAAATAATACCAAATAAAACTTAATTTTAATACGATATAATAGAAAAAAGGAAAATTATCAAAGATATATTGGACAAATATGCCACACAAAGGGATAGTAAATATGAATTATCATACGATAAGCCAGACCCACTTATGGTTGCTTGTAGATATAACTGCGAATATATATCGCTTGTTTGTGCTCTGTTTGCATATGGCAAGGCGACTCAAATAGTGAAGTTTTTGGATAGTTTGGATTTTGATATTTTAGATAAAGATGAGCCAACTATCACCAAAAGTTTACAAAAAAGTTATTATAGATTTCAAAACTCACAAGATATCATAACTTTGTTTGTAGTGTTATCACAGATGAAAAAAACTTTATCGT
The DNA here is from genome assembly GCA_029934475.1 of Arcobacteraceae bacterium. Classification (GTDB taxonomy): domain Bacteria; phylum Campylobacterota; class Campylobacteria; order Campylobacterales; family Arcobacteraceae; genus B24-G6. Next base: position 24,595 of record JAOZMC010000008.1, on the reverse strand, counting down.
TAAACAAGCTATTTACAGAAAATTTTGCTAAAACTGGCGATATTATAGATAGTATTCAATATCTTATAAAAATTATCAAGTCACAGACTTCGTATAGTTCTCGTGGGTTTGAGTTTCTTGTAGGTAGCTCTACATCAAAAACCAGTGCTTATAAAAGATGGAACCTCTTTTTGCGATGGATGGTGCGATATGATAATCTTGATATGGGTTTGTGGAGAGGGCTTGACAAAAAGCACCTACTCATGCCACTTGACACACACACTTTCAACATAGCCAAAAAACTAAAGCTAATACAAACAAATACACCCAACCAAAAAGCAGTGTATGAGCTGACCAATGCTTTGCGAAAGTTTGACCCAAGCGACCCAGTGAAATATGACTTTGCATTGTATAGATTGGGTCAAGAGGGTGTTTCATGAGCTTCACACAAGAGAAGCTAAATCGTATCAAATATATACGAGTGCTTGAAAAGTTTCTCAACTCCACCGTGTCTATGTTAAAAGCCGAGCAGTTTGATATAGAGAAGTTCAAACAAAAAGTAGATAGCCACTATGCCACAGTCTGTGCTGTGGAGGCAAGCAGACTTGACAAAGCATCACATGTGAAGTTGCTAGAGTATGTTAATATGTGTTTAAGCCGATGTGATAGCCACACACACGGCGATGACTTTGAAGAGAGCAGAAGTGCTTTGCTAAAGCTGGCTAACTTGAAGCAAAAAGCAGAAAAACTACTAAACTACAAAAAATCCAAACACAGCAAAGATAGATTCAAGCCCTAAGGGTCAACTATCTCTACCCAATAGCTGTAGTTAGTATCTGCTGCGTCGTTCATACTTATATATATGTTAAATTTATCGCCATCATTGTATGTAGATATATTTGGCATCCATACTATGGCATTGTCTTTTTTGACCCAGTTGTTAGCGTCTTGGTATATTATATTTGGTGCTATTGTAATGCTATTTTTATCTGTCATGACCACAGTAGCTTTGCTAAAGTCGGTGCCTACTTTTGAAAACGACCATCGCATGTTGTTTTTTTTGCTTATTTTAGTAGTAAGAGGTGTAGGGAAATATCCAGCACTAGGCCATGCTACAAAGTCTGGTTGAGCTGTCGATACATTTGAAGCATCGCCTTTGTTTAGCATAAGCACATCATAATATCCCCAGCCTTGATTTGCCATACCATGTCCCATAGACCCTATCCTAGATGACAACATAGCTATCCTGTGTCCTACTTGTGTATTGCCTGTGCCATCATCAAACATATATGCATCAACTCCAGCTCTACCAATAGTGCTAAAAGCAAGATTTGAAGCACT
>JAOZMC010000008.1:0-23175 GCA_029934475.1 Arcobacteraceae bacterium | reverse complement strand
CGCTGTCTTTGTAGTAGGTGTTGTAGTTGTCTATCACATCTTGTTTATTTTCATTGCTAAATGCTGGCATAACTATAGGGTCAAGTGTAACACTCTCACCACCACCACCAGTATCGCCACCGCCATCTGTGCCACCGCTAGAACTACCGCCACTACTTGAGTCTCCGCTACCACTACTCCCACCACAACCTATGGCAAACATTATCACCAACAGACTATATAAAATATGTTTCATGATTTCTCCTTTTGCTTATTATACCATAATATTTTGTAGTTTTCTTTTAAATTTCAAAATTTAGCTAGATTTAGCTCAAGTTTTTGATTTAAGGCAAATTTCTTGATATCTTGTTTCGCTACTAAACACCCTATTTTATAGGCTTTGTGGTCTATATCTGTGATAGTGGCTTGTAGCTTTGGATTTTCAAAAGTTTTGCTATCTTTTATGATCTTGCCATCATCTAGCACTATAAATCTATCACAGATATGCTGTATCTGCGCAAAGTTGTGCGATATAAATATTGTCATAGAGCCAAACTGGTCATGCATAGTTTTGATACTATCTATGAGCTTTGTTTGTATAGTTTTGTGTAGATTGTTGAGCGGTTCATCTAGTAGCAGCACGGTTGGTTTCCTCATAAATGCCCTACACAAAGCTACTCGCTGGAGTTGCCCTCCACTTAAACTTCTAGTGTCTGTCTCTTTTAGGTGAGATATATCTGCCATATCTAGAAGTTTGTCGCACATCGCTTCATCTTTTTTGACATATAGTAAGTTTTGTCTCACTGTCATGTTTGGAAACACAGCACCATCTTGGGGCATATATCCTATACCTCTTTTTTGAGGTGGCACAAATATTTTGTCATCTTGCCATATATTGCCACCATAAACTATACGGCTATCACTTGTCGCCAAACCTGCTATAACACGCAGCAGTGTAGTCTTGCCACTACCACTATCGCCACCTATAGCTACTAGCTGTTTGTCTGCTATGGTTATATCGAGCTTTAGGCGAAACTGTTTTTGCTGCTTGTTTATGTTTAGCTGTAGCATAGTTTACCCTGTATAAATACTTGGTTTATATCTTTTTTGTCTAGCAATACCGACAACGCTAGATTTTCTGGGGTAGGTTTGTCTATAAGTGTCAGCGATACTATATCGGCTGTTTTGCCTACTACTAACTCCCCTGTGTTTAATCCTAGGCTCACGGCTCCGCCTTTGGTCGCCATATATAACAACCGAAAAGCTAGATGATTTATCTCTATATATGGATGCAAAAAAAGAGCAGCTTTAAGCTCGTCAAACATATCTAGAGTATCGTTTGAGCTTAGCCCATCTGTGCCTATGGCTATATCTTTGAAGCTATCTATATCAAAAGTTTTTGAACCCAAAAATCTGTTGGACTTAGCACAATGGATTATCGTGCCGTTTTGTGAGGCTATAGTCTCTTTCTGTTTTTTGCCAGCATAACAGCAGTGAGTATATGATATGCAAGCTATATCATCAAAAGAGTTTAAAAATTTTTTTGCTTTTGATACAGGCTGGGTTTGACCTAAAAACTTAGCAAAAAACTCTTTCATATCACCTAAACCACTTTTGAGCCATCTTTTTTCGTGGATTGACTCCATAAAATGCGTCTGCACTGAGAGGTTTTTTTCTCTAGCGAAGCTTAAAACCTTTTTTATAAGTAGTGGATGTGTAGCATACGGACTATGCACGGCTACTGCTGGTGTGATGTTTGGCAACTCAATAATTTGTTGAATTTTAGCTTGAAAGTTTGCGAAATTTTCTTCCACTTGGTCTATAGATGAACCTATAACTTCTACGAAACAGACGGAGTTTATAGGACTATTTGAGAGTGAAACAGTGTCAAGTCCATATGAACTAACTGCTCCTACAGATGTAGTGCCACTGCTTAACATATCGTTTAGCTGTCGGTCTATCAAGCTTTTGTCTGCTTTTTGTAGTAGGCTGTCGCGGTGTATCAATACACTACAGAGCCACTTTATAAAATCGCCATATATTAGTGTGTTTGTATTTGCTCCAAACTCTAGGTGGGTGTGAGAGTTGATAAGTCCGGGTATCAACACAGAGTTTATGCCCATATACTCAAACTTTTGGTCTGGATATAGCCTGTCTGTGTCCTGTTTTTTGCCTACAGCCACGATAGTTTTGTTAAAAATTATAAAGCCATCTTTTATGATATTTAGTCCATCGTCACAGACTACAATCCAATCAGCCCATAGATATCTAAGAGACACTACAACTTCCATCATGTGTAGTATCATCTATCGATTTAAACCTTTTTATAGTATCCTCTAGGAGTTTGCTTTTTTTGATAAGTGGCAACATCAAAGCGTTTTTGCTAGTTAATGACAAGCTTTGGTCGGCTACTAGGTTCATAATATCGGTTTTGATATCAAGTTGAAGTTTGGTTAGTGTCTGTGTGTGCTTCAAACTAGATATTATTTGACCAAAGTGTCTATAAACTTGGATAGAGTCAAGAAAAAGCCGATCATACCTATGAGGAGAACCATATTTTTATTCAATGCTTTTTGGATAGTGGTCTGGATATCGGATTTTAGAGCTTGAAACTCACTTCTCAAGCTTGAAAAATCTCCTTTTAAACCTCCAAATTCATCTTTCAAACTCGCCACATCTGCTACCACTTCATCTAGTCTCATATCTATGTGATTGATATGATTAAGCTGCGATTTTAGTAGTAGTGTGTTGATATCTTGGTGCGAAGGTGGCTCATATTTGCCTATCTTTGCTTCTATTTTCTCTACCTTTGGCTTGATAGCATTGACCCAAAAATCATCCACATATGTGGCTTTCATCTCTCTCCTTTTTGTTAAGTATATCCAAAAAATATAAAAGTTTCAACAAAAAAAGATAAAATGACACAAAAGGTATCATACATGAACAATAAATGCAATATTATATTTGTAACAGGCGGAGTTTTAAGCAGCTTAGGCAAGGGCATCACAGCGGCATCTGTAGCAACTATACTTAAACATAGTGGCTACAAAACTACCATGCTCAAGATCGACCCATATCTCAATGTAGATCCAGGGACCATGAGTCCTCTTGAACACGGAGAGGTATTTGTGACAGATGACGGAGCGGAGACTGACCTCGATCTGGGGCATTATGAGAGGTTTTTAAACACCAACTTAGGCAAAAAAAACAACATAACCACAGGACAGATATATAGTGCCGTCATCAAAAAAGAGCGACAAGGCAAATATCTAGGACAGACGATACAGGTGATACCACATATAGTAGATGAGATCAAAACTGCCATATACAAAGCTTCAAAAGGCTTTGAGTTTTTGATAGTAGAGTTAGGTGGCACTGTAGGTGATATAGAGGGTGCGCCGTTTTTAGAAGCGGTGCGCGAGATAATATTTGAAAACGATAGACACCAAACTATGAATATCCACGTGACACTTGTGCCATTTCTCAAAGCGGCAGGCGAGCTAAAGACCAAACCCACACAACACAGCGTCCAAGAGCTTCGCCGTATAGGTATTCAGCCACATATGCTAGTGTGTCGTTGTGAAAAAAACTTGCCAGAACAGCTCAAAAAGAAACTCGCTTTTAGTTGTGATGTCCCTATAGATGCAGTCATACAAGCAAAAGATGCAAAAACGATATATGCTGTGCCTATGGAGTTTTTGCAAGATGGTATATTTGAACCACTTGCGAAGCATTTTAAACTAGACAAAACTAGACCAGATATGGCAAAGTGGAGTTTGCTTGTAGAGAATCTTCTCAAGCCACGCCAAAAGTTAAAACTAGCATTTGTAGGAAAGTATCTCAAACTCAAAGAAGCCTACAAATCACTACTAGAAGCTATATCTCATAGTGGAGCAAAACATAGTGTCAAAGTAGAGATAGTTTGGTGCGATAGTGAAGATATAGAAAAAGTAGGAGCCAGTGAAATATTGGGCGAGTGTGATTGTGTTTTAGTTGCTGGTGGTTTTGGCGACAGGGGTATACAAGGCAAGATAGAGGCTATCAAATATGCTAGGACAAACGACATACCATATCTAGGCATCTGTCTAGGTATGCAACTAGCTATAGTGGAGTATTTGCAAAATGTAGTAGGAGTCAAAGATGCAACATCTGTAGAGTTCGATGAAAACACAAAAGAACCAGCGATATACTTGATAGAGCAGTTTATCAGCACCACAGGAGAGCAGCAGTTTCGCACTACCAAAAGCCCACTAGGTGGCACTATGCGGTTGGGTGCATATGATTTCACAGCAAAAGATGGCACCATACTAGCAAAAGCATACAAAGAGAAAAAGCAAAGCGAGAGACATAGACACAGATATGAGGTAAATCCTGTTTATAAAGATAGGTTACAAAAGGCAGGTATGATAGTATCGGCACATAGTGGCAAGCTAATAGAAGCTGTAGAGATACCATCTCACAACTGGTTCGTAGCAGTGCAGTTTCATCCAGAATTTACTAGTAGCTTGGAGTATCCTAATCCTATCATAGATGAGTTTATCAAAGCAGGGTTAGATGGCAAGTGATGTATCGCTCATCATTTTAAGTGCCGGAGACTCCACAAGATTTGGTCAAAATCCCAAAAAACAGTGGATAGCAGTAGGCGATGAACCGCTGTGGCTATATGTAGCAAAAAGGTTTCAAAAGATTTACAACTTTGACAAGATAGTCATAACTAGTAGCAAAGAGGAGATGGATTATAAAAAAAACTTTTCTCAAGATTTTGATATAGTCTGTGGTGGCGACACGAGACAAAACTCCATACAAAATGCTATCAAAAAGATAGAGACAAAATATGTGATGATAAGCGATATGGCTAGATGCTGTGTGCCAAAAAAGGTCGTGCTAAACTTACTAAAACATAGAACAGATGCCGTGTGTGTAGTGCCGACTCTTGGTATATCTGATACGCTCAAGTATGAAAATAGTTATATAGATAGAGAAAAAACCTATCTAATACAAACTCCGCAAATATCAATCACTAGCAAACTGATACAAGCAATATCAAAAGAGAAACAATACACAGATGAAAGCACCGCAATAAAAGCAGATGGCGGGACTGTTTTGTATATAAAAGGTAGCAAAAAATCGGACAAAATCACGACCAAAAAAGATATCAAAAACAAAAAGTGTCTCAAAGCCCAAAGCAAAAAGACACTGGTAGGATTTGGCTACGATATACACAAGATTATCGATGACAAACCTATGTATCTGTGCGGTATCAAACTAGATACAAAGTATGGACTACTTGCCCACAGTGATGGCGATGTAGCGATACATAGTGTTATAGATGCCATAGTAGGAGCGATGGGAGCTGGTGATATCGGCGACTTTTTTCCAGATACAGATAAACAATATGAAAATATAAGTTCAGCTAAACTACTACAACATATAGCCAGGTTCGCTACAAAGACAGGGTATAAAATAGTCAATATAGATATGACGATAGTAGCACAAATACCCAAAATATCGCCATATAAAAGTCAAATGAGACACCATATGGCAAAACTGCTAAGCACAAAGCCAAACCGTATAAATATCAAAGCAACTACAAATGAGCTGCTAGATAGTGTAGGTCAAAGCGAAGCTATAGCTGTGTATGCTGTAGTTAACTTGAGATACACAAAAGTTTGTTAGCTTTGTGATTGAATAGCTAGCACATAGCATATATTTTGATATTGTGAGTTAAATTAAGTTAAAAACGATAAAATAACCAAAAAAGGAATAAATATGTCAAGAAGATGTGAAATATCAGGCAAAGGACCGATGGCAGGCAACAATGTAAGCCATGCAAACAACAGAACCAAACGAAAGTTTCTACCAAACTTGAGGTCTGTGAGAGTTACTTTAGAAGACGGCACTACAAAAAAGATCAAAATATCTGCAAAAGAGCTTCGAACTATGAAAAAGAATACATAGTCGCCTATGTTTACTATCACTCCAAAAGTGGGTGATATTACCTCTATAGATGGATTTTTTGCTGATGGATTGTCGGCAAATATATCCACTACCAAACCAAAAGATTGGCTAGATGTCGGCTTTTTGCATAGTGATACACCGTGTGAAGTAGAGGCAATATTGACTACAAATAGATTCCAAGCTTCTCCACTGCTACATTACCAAAACTACCCTACAGATTTCCAGACAAATTTCGTGCTCATCAACTCACAAAATGCAAATGCCATGACAGGCAAGCAAGGGTTACAAAACATAGCAAAGATAGACACAGAGCTTAGACACAAATACCCAAACATACTAAACCCAGTGTATAGTAGCACAGGGGTCATAGGAGTCCAGCTACCTGTAGCAAATATGCTAAAAACCCTAGACCATATAGACCTATCTGCCAAAAATGGCGACAAAGTAGCCAAAGCGATACTGACTACTGACAAATATCCCAAAACTTGTCTATATGAAGTGTTGCTAAAAGATGGTGGAACTTTTCGTATAGGAAGTATAGCCAAAGGTGCCGGTATGATAGACCCAAATATGGCTACCATGCTATGCTTTATTTGCACCGATGCCAATGTGCCAAAAGCCCATATGAAAGAGTTATTAACTAGTTCAAACAAGATAAGCTTTGATGCTATATCTGTAGATGGCGATACTTCGACCAACGATACTGTGATGTTGCTAGCAAATGCCAAAAGTGGAGCTTATGACCACGATGCTTTTGCTCAAGTTTTGAAGCAAGTCATGAAAGATATGGCTATGGCTATACTACACGATGGCGAAGGAGCTACAAAGTGTGTAGAGTTTGAAGTAGTAGGAGCAGTAGATGAAACTCAAGCGAAGATTATCGCCAAAAAATTGTCCAACTCACTACTAGTCAAGACAGCACTGTATGGTGGCGACCCAAACTGGGGACGGATAGCCTCTACTATAGGAGCTAGTGGCTGTGAAGTTTGTGAATATAGTTTGAAAATATCGTTTGTGGGCAGAGTAGCAGACAAGCCTGTGAGCCTGACTATATATGACAAAGCAGAGGTAAATTTCTGCGATGATATAGAGACACAAGCATCAAGCATATTTGCCACACCTAACTTCAAAATATCATGTGATATAGGAGTGGGGCATGGTAAATATACTGCCTATGGCAGTGATATCGGTCATGAATATATCGAGATAAACTCATCATACAGGAGCTAATATGGAAAATTTTATAAGAGAAATAACCCCCGGCAAGATGCCGGAGCTTATGCTAGGCACAGAAGAATTTTTGGGACTACTTCAAGAGGAGAAAGCTGTGTTTGTAGATATACGAGCGAAGTTTGAGACAGATATATGGGCTATGGGTTTCGGGCTACAAATCCCACTAGATAAGCTACCAGACAATCTAGACCGCCTACCAAAAGAGAAGCTCATAGTATGTGGCTGTCCCAAATCTGACAGAAGTATCATAGCTATAGCATATCTAAACAGTATCGGTATAAAGTCCGCCTATCTAAGAGACGGCATACTTGACCTTGTTGGATATCTAAAAGGTGGCAAAGCAAAGGCATTTGTGCTCAGTTAAAGCAAACACTTGATTATTCAACGATGCTTTCGTATATCTTCTATATAGTCCTCTATGCCACTTTCGAGACTAAAGGCTGGCTTGTAGTCTAGATATTTTGTAGAGTCTGTTATGTCAGCTTGTGTGAAGTGTTGGTATTGGTTGACATATGGGTTTGGAATATACTCTTTGCCGTTGTCTATGTCTAGCTTGTCTTGGAGTATATCCACGATAGACTCAAAACTTCTAGCCGTGCCTGTGCCTATGTTGTATATGCCACTTTTTCGTGGGGTTGCCGCTTTGATATTGGCTTGGATTATATCTTTGATATATACAAAATCCCTCACTATCTTGTCGCTTCCTACAAACAGCTTGGGAGTCTCGCCTTGTAATATCTGTAGTCCAAACTGTAGCACCATAGAGGATGTCTTCTCTTTGTAGAACTCATGTTTGCCGTAGGCATTGAAATACCGCAAGCCGACTATAGAGATACCTACGTCGTCTTTGATATATCTGTGTGTGATATTGTCCATACATAGCTTTGAAAATCCATATATATTATTGGGATTTTCATATCCTACTTCAAACCTATCGCTGTCGCCATAAGTCGCACCACTACTAGCATATATCATATTTGCTTCGTGTTTGATAGCTATCTTTAGCAAGTTTTCATATGCTGAGACATTTGTCTGTATCATGATATCTTGCTGTGCTACGGTAGTGTCAGATATCGCAGCTTGATGAAAAATATAGTCAAACTTATAGTCCATATCTAGCGTGTTGATAAACTTCTCATCGTTGATATCTCCATACAACAACACACCTGTGAACCCTACTAAGTTTTGGTAGTGTCCGTAGCTTTTGGGGTTGCCATTTGCAAATCTACCAGACCCTCGGAAACAATCTGTCGCTATTATATTTGTATTTGGAAAATTGTCTTGTAGATAAGATACTATATTTGAACCTATGAAGCCTGCTGCTCCTGTGATCAAAACTGTCTTGCCGTTGAAATCTGTATTGTTGTATATCATACCTGTCCTTTTTGTTATTTTATCATTTTATGTTTAAATATATACATAGCAAACAACACAACAAAGCTAATACCCAACATTATCAAGCTATATATGTGTGCCATATCATAGTCCAACACCTCTACAAACTCATATATAGCCACTGAAGCTACTTTGGTCTCTTCTGGAATACTACCACCTATCATCAACACCACTCCAAACTCACCTATAGTATGAGCAAATGTGATGACAACTGCTATAAGTATAGATGGCTTTATATTTCCTAGCCCCACTTTTAGCATAGTTTCGAGACTACTTTTGCCATATACATATGAAGTCTCTATGAGGTTTTTGTCCATACTTTCAAACCCAGCTTGTAGTGGCTGAACCATAAACGGCAAGCTATATATACAGCTAGCTACCACAAGTCCAACGAAACTAAATATAAGTCTCACATCAAATATATCTAGCAAAGCACCGCCTACAGCAGAGTTGGACGAAAACAACACCAGCAAGTAAAATCCTATAACTGTAGGAGGCAAGACTATAGGCATAGCGGTCATAGCTTCTGCTATGGGTTTAATCCTAGATGTAGTCTGGCTAAGCCACCAGCTAAACGGCACAGACAGGAGAAACAATATAACAGTAGTCGTAGTCGCTAGTTTGAGCGACAGGACAAAGGGAGCAAAATCAATAGCCATACAGCTCAAATATCTTTTTTGCTTTTAGAGATAGCAAAAAATCAAAAAACAGTTTTGTCTCCTCTTTGTTGTTTAGTCGCACCATACTTTGTCGTATGGGGTCGTATAACTTACTATCTAACTCTATATAATGTGTATATTTTTTGAGATGACTGAGTTTTTTTGCTTTTAAAGCCGACAAAGCTACTATACCTATATTTGTAGAGTTTAAAACATAAGACAAAGTTTGTGATATTGATTCGCCATATACCATCTTATATTTAGTTTGTTTATATATTTTTGCATTGGTCAAAGCTTGTTTGGTGGCTACTCCGTATGGTGCTGTAGATGGGTTTCCTACTGCAAATCTCTCTATATTTTTATGTGTCAATATGCTTATGTTTAGTTGATGGTTGTTGTTTTTAGTGTTTATGAGTGCCAATTTACCTTTAGCATATACTACTGGCGGACTGTATCTTTGGTTGTGGTCGTATAATTTTTGCGCATACTGTTCGTTTGCCGACATATATATATCATACGATGCTCCGTGATATATCTGGGCATATAGTTTGCCACTACTTCCTATAGTAAAGATGACTTTGATATCTGGGTGGGTTTGGTTGAAACTTTTTATAAGTTGTGGCATGACAAAGGCTAGGTTAGCACTAGAGGCTATGCTTATAGTCTTGGCAGACAAACCAACACAAAAAAACAAAACTGACAAAAACTTCAACTAAATATACCTTTTCGCTCATCTGCTGACAGATAACAAGATGGATCTTCGCCATATAAGTCGCCGCTTATCGCATATGCTCTGCTCCTGCTTCCGCCGTTGCAAATATCTATATAGCTACAGCTAGCACATATTCCGCCTATGTTTCGTGGTCTTTGTCGTAAGTTTTTAAGTATATCATCATCACCCAGCCATACATTTTCAAAGCCATCTTTTAGATAATTGCCGATAATTTTTGGAAAAAATGGATCTGGCTTTATGTTGCCGTCCCAGTCCATATTGCCTAGTCGCTCACCAGCACTGTTTCCGCCCCATTTTTTCAAGTTGTTTAAAAGTGGTGAGACAAACTTGGGGTGGTGTGTTTTGAAATATTTTATAAGCATCACAGCATCCATCTCCATGTTGCCAGTGACCAAGTCTATACCATCACCACGATTATAATACTCAAATGCCTTATCTATGATAAACTGGACATATTTTCGTCGCTCTTTTTTGTCTATATCTATCTTTAGATTTTCTAGTCCTCTACCAGAATACACCAGATGCGATATGTATAGTTTATCTACTTTTAACTTTTCTGCTAGTTCAAACATATCATAAAAACTATCTTGAGTCTCTTTGGTCAGGGTAAATCGTATGCCAGCATTGCCATGCACATTCTGTATATGTTTGATACCTTCTATCGCCTTTTGGTACGAGCCTTTTTGACCTCTAAAGTGGTCGTGTATCTGCTCTATACCGTCTATGCTTATACCTATATAATCAAAAGTTTCTTTGATTTGGAGAGCATTTTTGCTATTTATATACATACCGTTTGTTGATAGATATGTCATGATACCGTGTTTTTTCATCTGCTTTGCTATATCAAATATATCAGCTCGTATAAGTGGCTCGCCACCACTAAATATGACAAACTTCACACCTGATTTGACCATAGCCGGTATAGTGTCACATATTTGAGCGAAGCTTAGCGTATCTGTGGCATTTGCATCGGCTTTGCTGTAGCAGTGATGACACACTAGATTACATCGATTTGTAAAGTTCCATATCATGATAGAGCCGTGAAGTTGTCTTGTGGGTTTGTTTTCTAAAGTTGATTTGATGATGTTTGAAAGTCTAAACATTATTTGTCCTTTTGTTTTAAGATGAAGTCGGTTATATACTCTAGCTCTTTGTCGTTTAGCACATCTGCAAATGATGGCATGACTGACCGCTTGTAACCCAAAATTTCGTACATAGATTTAGGAGCTATGATGTGTCCTTTTATCTGTGCTGTCGTCCTGTTTGTGGCTATAAATTTGAAGCTAGGACCAAATGCCACAGCACTTTGGTGATGGCAACCCCAACAATATGCTCTAAATACCTCTTTGCCTGTCTGTAAGGAGTTTGCCGACAGATACACCATACACAATATTACTATAATTTTTTTCATCTTCTATATACTACTTTCGGTATAAATATAATCATATTTAACCTATCTTTCATCTTGCCAGCATATTTGAGTGCCTCTTTGCCTGTTCCCCAGAAAAAATCAGCCCTCACCTCTCCTTTTATCGCTCCGCCAGTATCGGCTGCTATAGTCAAAGTATTCATACTCTCTTTTGTATAAGGGTTGAAACTTTGCACAAACACAGGAAACCCTAGTGGCACATGTCGTCTATCTACTGCTATGTTTCGTCTAGCTACTAGTGGCACACCCAAACTTCCAGTCGCTCCTAGTTCGTTGAACTTAAAATAGACCTTGCTTTCGTTCATATTTAGAATATTTTGTGATTGTTTTGGGTTTTCTTCGCACCATTGTCGTATAGCTTCTAGCGACATATTTTTCTCTTTTATCGCTTTTATCTCGAGAAGTTTTTTGCCTATAGGATAAAACTTTTTGCCATTTTGCCCGGCATATCCTACATTTCTCATAGTGCCGTCTGGTAGCTTCACTTTGCCACTACCTTGTATCTCCATAAAAAACGGATCAATTTTGTTGTCAGTATAAAACAGAACTTCGCTGGACTTGTGTGTCATATTGTTTAGTCTTGCTCTGCTTAACTTTTTTTTCCACTTGTTTTTTGGTAGCTTCAACACAGGATGAAAATATTTTTTGCTTTTGGTTAGAGAGCCTGCTATGATAGGCTCATAATATCCAGTCAATGTGCCGTCTTTTTTGCCGTTTGATTTGTATAGCATATATGGAGTAAAAAATGTTTTGAAAAATGTTTTTCCATCTTGATAAACATGTGATTTGCTACATACGAACGATAAGTTTGGATTTTTTCTAGATCGGACACAGCCTTGTCGAAATACAGAAAGTGCGATATCTATATCATCTGTATCAAAACCATAAATATCTTCATATTTTAGCTTTTGCAAGTTCAAAGAGGTTATCTCTTCTATCTTAATAAACTCAACTTTTTCTACAGGCTCTGTGGTATCCTGTTTTGGACTACAAGCTACAAACAAGATAGAAAACATGACAACTATATGTAACTTTTTCATAACCATCTGTCTAGCCTTTCTATATCATCGCGACTTGTCATATTTGCCGTAATAGGAGTCACAGATACATAGCCATCGTTTATTGCCTCAAAATCACACTCTCCATCATCTATCTGCCAGTTAAGCGGATGCAACCCTATCCAGTGATACTGTTCGCCTCTAGGATTGTGGCAAGTCCGCAAGTCGTCTCCGTAGTCTCTGTGTCCTGCTTTGGTAGTCTTGATACCTTTGTAGTCAGCTATGCTAAGTTGTGGGATATTTATGTTTAAAATTTTTCGTTTTCCTAGTGGATATCTGCTGTTTAATATCTTTTTGGTTATGTTGTATATGATTTTAGTTGCTAGTTCAAACTCGAAGTCGTTTTTGTTTTCGTTTGGTTTGAGATTGTCAAATAGTTGTGATATAGCTATAGCATCTACTCCGTGAAGTGAGGCCTCCAAAGCTCCTGCTACTGTGCCACTATATGTGATATCTTCTCCCATGTTTGAGCCTATATTTATACCACTTATCACAAGGTCTGGCTTGCGGTCTTTAAACAAACTATGAAGTGCGACAAACACACAGTCCGTAGGAGTGCCGTCTATCGTGTAGCTGTCGTCATCGAAACTTTTCATAAATAGTGGTCGATTCAAAGTCATACTATGAGACGATGCACTTTTGTTTTGTAGTGGTGCAACAGTGACTATGTGAGCTAGAGGTTGTAGGCATTTTTTCAAAACTTTCAAGCCTATTGCATCGAAGCCGTCATCATTTACTAGAAGTATAGTTGGCATCGGCATTATTTCCGCAACCTACCTGTGATATCGCCATACATCATGACATCTTTTAGCACCGCTTTTGTCCATATACCGGCTTTGTCAATATCTACTATAAGCTCGCCTTTTTTGCTGTTAAATATATCTTGGTTTATCACTACAGCAAACTTGCCGTCTGCTCGTTTTTTCACTGTGATGAGGCCGTTGTCCTTGCTTGAGCCTACGGCTTTAAATTTGAGCAGCTTTCCTGTAGGGCTTTTTCGTATCTGCTCACTTGAGTTTATAAACAAAGTTAATATATCCTCTGTCGCATAAAAGTCGTATTTGACCTCTTTTTTGCCATTTCTATGATAATACACCACTTTGGCATCATGGTCAAAAGTATATGTCCGGATCTTGTGTTTGTTTTTTGTTTTTTCGGATTTAATATATTTTGTAGGCACCAGCTTACCATCTATTATATCGCCATAACTTTCATATCGCTCTACCAATCCACCGCTTAGACTACTTGCTAACCCTGAAGTTGCTACTACTGCTTTGATCTTGTATCTGTTTGCATTTTTGTCAAAATATGAAGTGATAGTGCCTATATCCGAAAATATCCCGAAACTAATATCGTATTTTAGCACCGTTTGTTTCGCCCATATTGAGCCTGCTAATGCAAGTATTAAAAACAATTTTTTTGTCATTCTTTTCCTTTTTGTGTATTATATCCAAAAAACCTAAAAGTTATAAAGCTGGACGATATTTTTCAATGTTTTTACTGCCCAGTGTGGTATTTATAATAGCGAGTATATCAGTTTTATGTGTTTGACTTAGCATTTAAAAAATTTTTAACATATCTAAAGCAACAATACAATTTATCTTATTTTACCATAAAAGCATAAAAATATTAAGGCAAATTGTGCAGCTTGTCACTATTGCCCAGATACTGTAGGTGGGCTATCAAAGAGGATCAAATAACATACATTTTCTCCTTTTGTTCATGGACGATGGGACGAGACATATCAATATTTGGCAGTCGGTTCAAAACTCCAAATTTACTTGGAGCAAATCATTTGACTGGCGATGATATTTGTCCTTCTATGGCTTGCTGTGGTTTCTATGTTTTATAGATAGATTTTGATACTATCTTGGTATAGGTAGTTTCCAACGATACCAAAATGCCACAAGTCGCAAAGCTATAGCAAACACAAACAATACAGACAAAGATATTATGTGTAGCATGTTAAGTGCATCTAAGGCATAAACCGCCACACCCACTACGATAGACACAGCACCATAAAATCCACCTACTAGAACATACGGCACTACATTTAACAATATATCTCTAAAGATACCACCACCAATAGCCGTGATAAATGCTAGCAAAATCACACCCGATATAGCAAAGCCATGCTCAGTCGCTAGCAATGCTCCTGCTATAGAAAACGATACAAGACCTATGGCATCTATGACTACGAAAAACAGCTTTCGCTCATATGTGGGCTGTTTGTGAAACTTAAACAAGACTAGCAAAACAACTACTGCCAACACTATCGTCATAGGCAACACAGAGACCAAAGATGTAGGATATATACCCACTATCATATCTCGCACGATACCGCCACCAAGTGCAGTGAGCAAGGCACCAATACAGATTCCCAGTAGGTCAAGCTGCTTTTTAGTAGCTATATAGAAGCCACTTAGAGCAAATGATACTATGCCTAAAAATTCTGCTACTATTAGGGGGGTCAAGCTAGTGAGACAATATTTGTTTTAAAAATAGTTTGAGTCTATCGCTTTGTGGATTGTCAAAAAAGTTATCTGGAGTGTTTTCTTCTATGATCTGTCCCTCGTCCATAAACACCACTCTGTGGGCTACCTTTTTTGCAAATCCCATCTCATGAGTTACGCATATCATCGTTCGTCCCTCTTTTGCTAGCTCTACTATGACATCTAAAACTTCCGATACCATCTCTGGATCCAATGCACTTGTAGGCTCATCAAATAGCATGACATTTGGATTTTTGCATAGGCTTCTAGCTATGGCTACTCGCTGTTGTTGTCCTCCGCTTAGTTGGTTTGGAAACTTCTCTGCTTGGTCTGCTATGCCTACTCGCTCTAAGTATTTCATAGCTATAGCGGTGGCTTCTTTTTTGGACTTTTTCTTGACCCATATAGGTGCTAGTGTCAAGTTGTCTATGATAGACAAGTGCGGAAAAAGGTTAAAGTGCTGAAACACCATAGCCACATCTTCTCTTATGGACTTTATCTTTTTGATATCGTCTATGACCTCTATACCATCTACTGTTATGCTGCCTTTTTGAAACTGCTCTAGGTAGTTGATACATCGTATCAATGTGCTTTTGCCACTGCCACTAGGACCACACACGACTATTATCTCGCCTTTTTTTACCTCTAGGTTGATATCTTTGAGGACATGGAAGTCATCGTACCATTTGTTTAGATTTTCTATCTCTATAATATTGTCTTTTTTCAATTTTTCTCCTATTTTAGGTTTGTGTTGTATCTGTTTTCAAGTTTTTTAGAGTATAGACTCATAAAATAACAAAATGCCCAAAAAACAAATGTCACAAATACATAACCCTCTGTCTCCATACCTATCCATGACGAATCAGCCGATGCCACTCGCACCATAGCAAGTAGGTCAAACAGTCCAATTATTAGCACCAGTGTAGTATCTTGTAACAATGAAATAAAAGCCCCTACCAAGTTTGGTATCGCTACTTTGAGTGCTTGTGGCAGTATGACTAGCAACATCTTTTGCCAATAGGAAAACCCCTGTGCATCTGCTGCTTCATATTGTCCTTGTGGTATAGACTGTAGCCCACCTCTTATAATCTCCGCTACATAAGCCGCCTGAAAAAGTGTGATACCTATGAGTGCTCGTAGTAGTTTGTCAAAAGTCATACCCTCTGGAAAAAACAGTGGCAATATGATAGAGGACATAAAAAGTATAGTGATAAGCGGAACACCTCTTATAAACTCGACATAAGTTACACATATACTTCGTATGATAGGCAAGGAGGATGCTCTACCAAAAGCTATGATGACACCTATAGGAAATGAAAACACGATACCCACAGTCGCTACAACTATAGTGAGCATGAGACCACCCCATTTGTTTGTAGGGACTATTTCTAGCCCGAAGTAGCCACCGCTTACTAGGATATATGCCACTATCATATATATAGTAAATATAGCAAATATTAGTTTGTTGTCTTTGAGATATTTAAAACCAGCGATGACAAACAAAAACAGCACCAAAGCAGTTTTCAGTCGCCATACTTCGGCAGCTGGATAAAATCCATACATAAACATATCTAGCTTCATCTTTATAAACACCCAACAAGCCCCGCCACCTGTGCAGTCCTCCCTAGTGCTACCTACAAAATTTGCATCTATATAAGCCCACTGGACAAAAGGTGGGATGATCCAAAACAGTAGCGATATAGCAGCAAAAGTCATAGCTATATTTGCCGGAGTGCTAAAGAGATTTACTCTAAGCCAATGTGCTATACCTTTGGTGTTTGACGGTGCTGGTTTGGGCATGACCGTTTGATATACTGCCATCTTATCTCTCCTTTATCTTCATCTTGTGATTTATAATATTTAGCAACATAGACACAAACAAACTAACTATCAAATACACAGCCATAGTGATAGCGATAATCTCTATGGCTTGTCCTACTTGATTTAACGATGTGCCAGAAAATATAGTCACGATATCTGGGTATCCTATGGCGGCGGCTAGAGAGGAGTTTTTGACTAGGTTTAAGTATTGGTTTATCGTAGGTGGTATCGCTATGCGTATAGCTTGTGGTAGCACTACTAGTTTGAGCGATTGGTATGCGGTCAATCCCAACGATGCCGATGCTTCTTTTTGACCAGTGCTGACAGCCTCTATACCACTTCGTATAGCTTCTGCTATAAAAGTCGCCGTGTATATGACTAGAGCAAATGTCAGTGCCAAAAACTCCGGCGATATAGTCTTGCCACCTTCAAAGTTAAATGTCCCTAGTTGTGGATAGTCCAGCTGCATATCTGCACCGCCTATAAAATATCCAACAATAGGCAACAATACCATCAGACCCAATCCTATAGGCAATATCATGACCGCCTCTCCTGTGAGTTCTTGGCGGTTGTTTGCCCATCTGTTTAGCACATATATCGCCACACCTGCTACTACAAAGCTTGCAAATATAGATATAATCGTAGAGTTGATACTAAAGTCCGGCATGATTAGTCCGCGATTGTTTATAAAAAATGATTTATCAAAAAACGAGAAGCTATCTCTAGTGCTAGGCATAGCTTTTAGCACTACATTATACCAAAAAAGTATCTGTAGTAGGAGCGGTATGTTTCTAAATATATCTATATAAGCAGATGCTAGCTTGGACACTAGATAGTTTTTTGATAGCCTCAATATACCGATGATAAGTCCCAAAATAGTAGCAAATATTATACCTACCAGGCTGACTATGATAGTGTTTGATAGACCTACTAAAAATACTCTAAAATGTGTGTCGGATTCTTGATATGCTATGGGGCTTTCGTCTATACTAAAACCAGCTGTGCTATCTAAAAATGCAAAGCCAGTGGTGATGCCTCTTTGTTCTATATTGGTCATAGTATTTGTGCCAATATAAAACAAAAAAGCTACTACCGCTATGACGGAAAGAAGTTGAAATATAAAACCTCTAACTTTTTGATTTCTTAATAATCCCAATGCAAAATCCTTTTTTTGTATTTGTAGACACAAAAGACAGAGGAGACTCTGTCTTTGTTGTCTGTTTGGTTATCTCATAGGAGGTGAGTATTGTAGCCCACCTTTGGTCCATAGAGCATTGATACCTCTGTCTATCTTGAGAGGTGTTTTTTTGCCTACATTTCTCTCAAACATCTCTCCGTAGTTTCCTACTTGCTTGATGATCTGATAAGCCCAATCTTTCCTTAACTTGAGATTTGCTCCTAGTTTTCCTTCAGAACCTAACAATCTTTTGATAGCTGGATTTGAAGATGATTTTAACTTATTTACATTTCTGCTAGTTACACCCAACTCTTCTGCTGATTTTTGAGCATTTAGAGTCCATTTGACTATGTTAAACCATACATCGTCACCTTGTCGAACCACTGGTCCTAGAGGCTCTTTTGATATTATCTCTGGCAACACGATATGGTCTGACGGTTTTTTCATAACTGTTCTTAGACCATATAGCTGTGAAGCATCTGAAGTGAGTATATCACATCTACCACTTTCATAGCTTTTTCTCACTTGGTCGTTTGTGTCATAAGTGTTTACTTTGTATTTCATCTTTTTTGAACGGAAATAATCAGCCACATTTAGCTCAGTAGTAGTCCCTGCTTGAATACAAAGTGTAGCACCGTTTAGCTGTTTGGCTGACTTGACTTTGAGTTTTTTGTTTACCATGAAGCCTTGACCGTCGTAGTAATTTACCCCTGCAAAGTTAAGTCCTAGAGATGTATCTCTAGTCTGTGTCCATGTAGTGTTGCGATACAGCACATCTATCTCGCCTGACTGCAAAGCACTCAATCGTTCTTTGGCGTTTAGGTGGATGTATTTTACTTTTGAAGCATCACCAAACACGGCGGCGGCTATAACTTTACAACCATCTACATCCATACCACGATATTTTCCACCGCTTAATACTTCTGAAAACCCTGGCAATGCACCATCTATACCACACTTTACAAAACCTTGTTTTTTGGTATCTTCTAGTGTCCCTGCTGTTGCTACTAGCCCTACTGTTGCCAACAACAAGAGACCTAGTCTAAAAATCTTTTTCATTTTAACTCCTTTTTTATTGTCATCTATTAGCCACAATCATATTGCTATCAAAATCTCGCTAAGAACTTGATATATATGTTTATAAAACTAAAGATACGAAATTATAGCAAAACTTTCTTAACCTAGCTCAAATTTTCGCACAAATTATAAAAATTTGTTATGATTGAACCTAAATTTTATATGTTGCCGTTGATTAGACGAATAAGAGCTGGGCTGACATCTTTAAATGCAAACACTCTTTTGCCACTATACTTTGTGGCAAATGCTTGGGCTTTTTCTTTTGTCTCAAGTGCCACTAAGTCATCTCCAGCAGGCGATATAGCCCTGCTCCCATAGACATAATATGCTTTCGTGCCGTCTATAGGTTTCATACTTTCGTAGTCTGTGACTATGATATGTTTAAAATCTTTTTCGCTTTTGACTCCTATATCAAACCATTTACCCGGTTGCAAATAAAACTCAAACATAGACTTAGGGCTGCTGAAAAACACCTTTTTGCCATTTGATATCTCTACTTTGGCGACCCATTTGGGGTCTTTATATACTGCTAGTTTTCGCACTAGACACTTGGTCGTCTTGTCATAATCCATAACATACGGTTTGTGAGGCAACGGTAAGCCAGATACTTCTACTACAAGCAACAAACTACACAACGATAACAATAACTTTTTCATACTAAATCCTTTTTTTTAAATACTACAAACCCAAACACCGCAAACAACAACCCCAACAAAGTAGGATAAACTATAGACAACAGCACAAAATACCCTTGAGATATGTTGTCTAGTATATAATATGCCACAGGTCCCATGACCGTAAGCGATGGATCAAACAGCGATATGGCAGCTACACGAAACAGTTCCATAGGGTTTAGCAGTGCTATAGCTATGATGAGCTCTTCGTTGAACCTGTTTGACAACATCAACGATATCAATGCTATGTCTATAAAAGCCAACATGACTATCCATATGAAAAATGCCATACCCAAAGCCACTTCGCTAGACTTGACAAATGATGATATGAAAAATGCCACTCCCAAAAATGAGCTACTCATAGCAAAAAGTAGTCCAACATATAGCAAAAATATATCCCACGGCACCGAAGCACCTTTAAATACACCATATATGATAGCTATAAACATAGCCATAAACACTGGCAAAAATACAGTTACAAACCTACCTAATATCTTGCCCCAATAGTATTGACGAAGCGATATAGGAAACGATAGCATATACTCAAGTATATTGTTGTCTCTGTCGCTTGATATCGAGCGAACTGTAGTGATAAGTATAAATATAGGCAATATGACTATAGTTATCTGTATATACATAAGCAAAAGTCGGCTAAGACCGCTAAATCCCATGACCTGTGACTGAGTGACACCAGATATGAAAAATATGGCGATAAGTCCGCCAAATACTACAGAATATACCAAAAACCATTTAGCACGGATAGACTCTTTGAGGTCCAGATATGCTATTAAACTTAGATTTTTCATTGATTTGCCTTTTTTATGATAGGATTTTGCATAGTTTCTCCACGAAGTATTCTAAGTCGAACCTCTTCGTAGTCTATGACCTCTTTTTTGTCCGTGATGCTGTTTTTGTCTTCGTATGCCGCAAATCCAAAGTCCATAGGGGTTCTACTGTCTGTGTCGTAGTATGCTTTTTTTGCATCTATAAACTCGCCTGTGTTGGCATCGGTTATAAATATATTTGCTGTGCTTTCCCATGTTATCTTTTCTTCTTTGAACCACTGGACAGTGCATCCTATGTCATCAAACATATAGCTCCTGCCGTTTGTCGTATCTACGACTTGGACGGCAAACTTTCGCTCGCTGACTACCATCTTGCATAGCTGGCACATATCTCTGTCCCAATGCACCTTGTGTAGGTCTGTCTTGATCTTCTTTTCACAGCTTATCAAAAACAAACAAACCATAGCAAACAGAACTATCTGTTTCGTCATAAAAATACTCCATTTCTCATATAATACTCCACTACAAAGTAGCTACACAACAGCATAAATATCGTGCCAGATACCGCTACTGCTTTATATGTGGTATTATATCGTTTTTTGATAAAAGTTTCCACAATATGCGGCAAAATAGCAAAATATGTCGTCAAAAACAGAAGTATCCACACCACAAAGCCTACAAAACTATACTCTACTTGAAGCATACAAAACGGACAGTTGTGAGTCGGTAGTTCATATATATATGTCCCAAAAAAATAGACAATAGCAAAATAGGATACAAACAGATACAGCACTCCACTGATGAAACTTAGCAGAGGTTTTTTGCCTATACTAGCTATCATCAACGATATATAAGTGGTATAAAATCCAGTCAATAACACTTTGTGGTCTTTTAGAAAAAACAGACTATCTTGTGTATCAAACACAGCACTACAACAAAGCACAGGTTCGCTTAAAGATATATTTGTAAAGTATAGTATCTGGACTACAAACTGCGATACAAACAGCAGATACAAGCCTACAAACCAATAATATTTTTTCAACAGATATGGATAATCTGTCTGTTCTATATCTAGACGATTGAGTATAGTCCATATGCCAAACCCAAACAGCAAAAACAACTTAGAAAGTAGCAAAATATTGCCATATATATTTGCGCCAACTACACCAGCAGCACACATAGCTCCGGGCATGATAGCAGACAAGTCGTCCAACATAACTACAAAATATACAAAAACAACCACCAACACAAAGCTAGCGAAATGCACTATAGTGGTCGCTAGGTAGCTCTCTTTTTCTAGTTTGTATTGTAGTGCCGTTGTCTCTGTATGGTCCCAATCCTTGATGATACGCAGTGCTACAAAAAAGCTATAGGTCAGCAACACCAACGCTATAGACTCTACAAAAAACAGTGCTATGACACTATTTGACAAAAATATCGACATTTTGTTCACCTTTGTTATTTGGTTTTTGTGCAGATACCATCTGGATGAAATTTTTCACAGTGAAAAGTTTCAGCTGCTCACCTCGTAGGGATTTTAACTCTGTAGTGAAGCCTTTTTTGGAAAATAGCACATACACATCTACATCTATAGATAGTTTTTTGCACTTTTCTTTCAAGAGTGTCAGCTCGCTTTTTTTTATTTTTGAATTTGTGTATTTACAGCTACCTGCTATAGTTTTGCCATCTTTTGTCTCTATTAGCATATCTATACTGATATCATCGTCCCAATACCTACCAGCTTGACGGATATTTTTCCCGCCTATGGTGTATCTCATATATTCAAAACACAACTGCTCGAAGATGAAACTCGACCACACCGACTTTCTGTTGTCGTATCTTGTGCGAAATTCATCAAAATCGCCATCTCTTATGCCTTTGAATATAGGCGAAACAAAAGCAAACCAAAACCGGACAAAAGGCGAAGTAAAGATTAGCTTCTCAGATACTGTGTATTGATCTTCTATGGCAGAAAACTTTTGTAAAGATTTTTCCAGTTTCAATACTTTAAGGTCACACAATTCATCTACTATCTTGATACCATGATCAAACGATACTTGGGTATGTTTAAATGCTGAGTTTGTCCTCCTGTCACCCAAAGCCAGTGCTGTTAATATAGAGCTGGACATAGCTTCATCGTGTATCAATCTGTTTATATCATATCTTAGGGATCTGTATTTTTTTAATATATGCTTTTGGATCAGTTCATATATTGGCACCTGTGTATCTATATCTATATCAAGCCCACCAAACACTGCAAAATACTCCAGTGCTATCTGTTGAGTTTTTGGATTATTTGTCTCGCAAAATCTTTTGTATTGTGCTAGTATTGGTCGCTGGTCAATGGTCATGTTGTTTTCCTCTGTTTTGTTTGGTTATTTTATCACATAGAACTTAAACTTCTCATCTTTTGACTCATTCCCAAGCTCCGCAGACTGCGAAATAACTACTTTTGTTAAAAATATTACTCTTTTGTAGATTTTTAATTGTCAATTTATCTCTATTTTTGCAAGTTTGCTAAATTTCCAAATTATTCAAAAAAGCTGTGTTACCATAAGCTTCTTTGGGTATAATAATCTAAATAAAGCTATATAAAATATGGCTTTGATAGATTATTATAAAAGGAAAATCATGCACAGTTTTTCGTTCTCTGACTCGTTCCCAACGTCCTCGTTGGGAATGCATACACGACAAACAACTGAAAT
>JAOZMC010000007.1:20327-44428 GCA_029934475.1 Arcobacteraceae bacterium | reverse complement strand
TCTCTTGTCCTAAACAAGTTTAGGGTACCGAAAGTCAATCAAACATTTAACATTGCCAGTCTCCAACCTCTTACTAGCCTCTAGCCTCTTGTTGCTAGTTGCTAGTATCTAGTTTGTAACTTTGTCCTTGTCTCGCTTTTGTGGTGCTTTTGCCATCGTATATCGACAGTCCGCCGTTGAATATATCTCTCATCGTGCCTATCTTTATCTGTGAGTCAAATATGCTAAACTTCATATCTATTGAGCTGTTTCTTTTAAATATAGAGTCTGTTTTTAGATATTTTTTGTATCGGTTTTCTATAAATATATCAAACACCACACCGCTTTTGTGTAGAGCTATATCTTGCACTGCTCCTATGCGGATATATCTATAAAACACAGGGGTGCCTACAAATATATTTTTCGCATCTTTATGGGTTAGTTTGATACGAAGTCCGCTAGCATATCTGTCTTTGACTGGATTTGTGCTGTCTATCGTGAAGGTTTTTTTATACCCTCCTATGCTGGCTACTAGATGGAGCTTGTCTCCTAGCAGTGCGGAGCTGATATTTTTGACGCCATCAAGTCCTACTTTTATGCCCTCTAAATATATTTTGGAGTTTTTGCCAAACAGATTTTTGTATCTTTTTTGGACTTTTATAGCTAGTTTTATCTTACCATCTTTCAAGCTTATATGTTTTATATCTCCTATCTCAAAATTTTTGTAGTATAGTTTGCTAGTTTTTTTGATATTTTGTAAATCCTCCATAGATAACGATATGTCAAAATACCTATATGCTTCATAGGTTTCTTTGATATTGTCTAGGCTATCATATAGCTTGTAGCTTTTTTTTATGGTTTGGTCTTTGCTCTTTTTGCTAACTAGCGATATACCGCCACTGACTAGCTGGGCTACACTAGGCACCTTAACAGACAAGCCATCTAAACCAAAGTCGGCTTGTATGTTGTTGAGTTTATAAAATCTGGTTCGGCTGTTTATGAGATAGCGGTATCTATGCTCTATATTTACAGACGATATCTTGCTACGGTTTTCTAGTCTTTGGTCTTTGATGTAGCCTATCTTTATGCCTTTGTAATACACCGCCTCGCCCTTTTTTGCTGTGTTGCCTACTAAATCAAACCCAAAATAGCTTTGGTCTTTGGTATATAAGATATCTTTGGAGCTATATATCTGTAGTGGGTTGAAGCCTACTATAGTTGTGTCTTTGACTATATGTAGCCCACCTTTAAGTATGCTGTTTATAGGCGATAGCTTGATACTAGCTTCATCTAGCCCTAGTTTTATATCAAGTGGACTTTTCGTATAAAAGTAGCAGTCATCGGTCAATATCTCTACATATTTTTTGTATATTAGCACAGATGTTGTAGATATGCCACCATCTAAACTATTTTGCAACACCTCTCCTATAGCTATGTCTTGAAAATAGATACCATCACCCACCTTTGGCACAAATTTGCCTGACTTTAGCTCTATAATTTTGCCCTGTTTGTGTGGTTTTTGCTCTGTAGCTACAAACGATAGCTGGTCTGGTAGGCTTCGTAGCACTTTGATATCAAATGACGGTGGCTGTATCTGTATGTAGTTGCCTTTAAGTATAGTATCTAGATTTTCAGTTTTGTCTAAAGATATATTTGCAGAGACTTTCCAAAATATTGTGCCTTGTTTTATAAGATAGTCAAAATCCTTGTATATCTTGGCCTGTAGTTCAAACCTAGTGATATCATCTGGGTCTGGACTCATCGCTACTATATCACCTATATCTATACCTCTGTATTTGATATGGCTTTTTCGTATGTCTAGTCCTTTTATCTCTTTGACATATATCTGTATCTCTTTGTCATATCTAGATATATTGTCTTTGACCATCTCATAAGACAACAATACAGCTAGAACTGGTAATACAAAGCTGATAACTACTAGCGATATTTTGTTTTTTCTTATTGTTTTTTTCATCCTGCTCTATTATACCACAACAACCTTGTATCAAAACTTTTTGAAGCCATCATCGTGAAAACCACTAGCAATATAAAGGGCAAAAATGCCTCTCCTGGTTGTATATTTACTAGGTTGTTGTATTGTATATATGATGATGCCAGCACCACTACAAACACATCTAGCAGTGAGTATTTGCCAAACATATCCGATATAATATAGTAGTTTGTGACAATTTTTCTGTATTTTTTTAGCCAACCGTATCTTGCCATTAGCACCATGCATACTAGTCCTACTATTTTGAAAGTAGGTATGACAAAACTAGCCACAAACATAACCATAGGCACCACCATCTCACCATCTTTGACAAATGACTCTATACCCTCATATAGATTTGTAGCATATAACACTCCAAATTTTGAGAAGTTCATCATAGGCAAACTATAAGCAGGATAGATAAACACCAAAGCAACTCCCAGATATAGCACTGTCTTGTGCAAAGAGTTTCTGTCTATCTTGTGATATTTTCGTCTAGTTTGTCGTGTTGGATTGAAAACCAAACCCAGTATATAGACAGATATTATGTATAAAATAGACAGATAAAACCCGCTTTGCAAAACCACAGTAGATAGCTGGTATAACTTTATCATAGCAAGCAACAAACCTATGAAATAGACCTCTATCATGTGCCATGGCTTTATCTTGTAGTATATAGCTATCAGTAGATTTGTCGTGTGTGTAGATAGTTTGAGATTATTTTTGTAGTTGATAAACAGCACGAGTAGTATCATGACAAAAGGTAGCAAAACTATAGTGATAAATATAAGCATAGCACTAGCTATGTCGCTGTGAAACAGAAACTCCACAGAGTTATAAAACGACACCGTAATATGACTAAATATATATACATCTAGTAGTGGTGCAAAAACAGACAGCACATATAGACACAAGCTAAATATAGCCAACCCACCTACAAATGACTTTCTACGAGTGGATCTATTCACTGCATTGTCACATCTGGGACAATATATATCTATAGTAGTGTCAGTAGCGAAGTAGGTTAGATCTAGTTTCTCAAGACACCACGGACATCGCATAGCTTGACCTACTTATCAGTGACTAAACTTATGTTGTTTAGGTCCTGTTTTTGTAGGTCGTCTAGCACTAGGACTATCTGGCTATATGGCACATCTTTGTCTATACGAAGTATTATAGTTTTTGTTTTCTCTTTGATAACTTGTAGTCTAGCTTCTAGCTCGTCAAATACTATCTTTTGTCCGTTTATCGCTAGAGTATCCACCGACAGCTCTATAGATATATCTTTTGGCTCAACCTCTAGCTTGACCGCTTGTGAGGTAGGCAAGTTTAGCTCCAAAGCTAGCTGCTCCTTTTTAAATACAGTTGTAACCATAAAAAATATCAAAAGTATAAATACCACATCGATAAGTGGTGTGAGATCAGGAGCTATGCTTTGTCGTCTTTGTGATCTCATAACTGCTCTAAAACTTTTGCTTCAATGCTGTTTTCTATCTTGTCAAGCGACCCCATGAAGTAGTTGTATGCTATAAAATGCGGTATGGCTACTATCATGCCAGCTACTGTGGTGATAAGTGCTATAGATATACCAGCACTAAACACAGCAGGATCTCCAAGTCCAACATTAGATATGCTATCAAATGAATTTAACACTCCCACGACTGTGCCTAGCAGTCCAAGTAATGGCGATATACTAGCTATGATCTTGATAGTGTTTAGCCCATATTCTAGATGGCTCATCTGTTTGGTCAACAGATTGTCAAGTGATTTAGCACCGATATCACTACTACAAGTAGCGATATGTCGTGATATTTTGTCCGCTATATCGCTCTGCTTGGTGGCATATAGCACCCATGCTTTCCAAAATATTATAGAAAATCCTATCGTATTGAGAAGTATCAATACATACACTATGACACCGCCTCTATCTATATAGTCAAATATATCCAACATGTATCCTTTTTGTTAATATACCATAAAAATATAAATCTATCCAGACTTGTCGTCATTTGCACGATCTGCCACAAATAAATCCACGATTCCTGGATTGTTTAATATCATCTTGAAATTTTAGCAAAGTTTTGAATGCACCTCTAAAAACCTCTATAGCACATAAAAGGAGCAGTTTTTTCAGGAAACATTTCACTTCGTGAAAGTGATTCTCTTGTATTGTTTGTTTTGTTGTATTTATAACCTATCTTTAAGTATCTGCTGTGCTTGTGCCATATCTTTGTCGCCCCTACCGCTTAGGTTTATGACTACTGTTTTGCCGGCAAGTTGTTTTTGTGCTTTTTTGAGATATGCTATAGCATGAGAGCTTTCAAATGCAGGTATGATACCCTCCGCCCTAGACAACCATACAAATGCTTCTAGTGCTTCATCGTCTGTGATATTGTCATAATCCACAGTGCCTAACTCCTTGTGATAGCTATGCTCTGGACCGATACCCGGATAGTCAAGTCCAGCACTAATGCTGTGAGCTTGCGCTATCTGTCCATCATCGTCTTGTAGCACATAGCTAAGCTGACCATGTAACACACCGGGCGAACCTAACGCTAAACTACAGCCGTGTTTGTCGGTATCTATACCAAGCCCACCAGCTTCTATACCTATACAGCGGACTGATTTGTCGTCTAAAAAGTGGCTAAACATACCTATGGCATTTGACCCACCGCCTATACAAGCTACTACGATATCTGGCAAACTGCCGTTTTGTGTGAGTATTTGCTCTCTTGTTTCCCAGCCGATGATCGCTTGAAAATCTCGCACCATCATAGGATATGGGTGAGGTCCAGCTACCGTGCCTATGATATAAAATGTATCGTGTGCATGGGCTACCCAATACCGTATGGCATCGTTCATAGCATCTTTGAGTGTCGCGCTTCCACCATCTACAGATATAACTTTAGCGCCCAATAACTTCATACGAAAGACATTTAGCTCTTGTCTTTTGATATCTTTAGCACCCATAAACACAGTGCACTGTAACCCCAAAAGTGAGGCGATAGTAGCAGTGGCCACCCCGTGTTGTCCGGCTCCAGTTTCAGCTATAACTTTGGTCTTGCCTAACTTTTTTGCTAGTAAGCCTTGGGCTATGACATTGTTTATCTTGTGTGCTCCTGTGTGGTTTAGGTCTTCTCGCTTGAGATATATGGTCGCCCCCATTTGCCGGCTTAGATTTTTTGCTTCATATAGCGGTGTAGGTCTGCCTACATAATGCTCCAGCAGTGCGTTTATCTCGCTCCAAAATTTCTCGTCGAAACGGTATTTGAGATAATTTTGCTCCAAATCCAACAATATAGGCATGAGAGTTTCAGGCACAAATCTACCACCAAACTTGCCAAAATGTCCACGGACATCTGGGTCATATTTCGATGGTTTTGGGATATAGCTGTTCATGTTGTTTTCTTTTTATATATCAAGATATTTTCCTTTTGCTTCTACCAATTTTTGATAAATATTTTCAAAATCCACACTATACACACGACTATCGGCGATAGAGGTCATAAAGTTGGTGTCCTTTTCCCATCTAGGCACTAGGTGCATATGCAAGTGCTGCGCTATACCTGCTCCTGCTGATCTGCCCAAGTTTAGTCCTACATTTACTCCTGTGCAGTTTAAGGTCTCTTTGAGCATCGCTACTGCTTTTGGCACTAGCTTTGCCATCTGTACCCATATTTTGGGGTCTAGGCACTCTAGGTTTTGCTCGTGGGTGTTTGGGATTATCATGATATGTCCCGGGTTATATGGATAGCGGTTCATCACTACAAATATATCCTCCTGTCTATGTAGCACTCCTAACTGCTTATCCTTGGTCGTGTGTTTGGCTATATCACAAAACACACATAAACCATCTGCTGACTTTTGGTCTGTCACATAGTCGCCTCTCCAAGGGCTGTATAGATTTTGCACCTATTTTTTGGCTTTTTTATATAGAGGCATAACCTTTTTTGAGTATTTGGTCAAATCTTTTATCCTAGTCGCTGACGATGGATGGGTGCTGAGTATCTCTGGTGGTGCTCCTTTTGATAGTTTTGCCATCTTTTCCCATACTCTCACTGCTTCTAGCGGATTGAACCCAGCTCTGGCGGCTAACTCTACTCCCATACGGTCAGCTTCTGTCTCATGTTTTCTGCTAAATGGCAAACCAACTGTGACATTGTATGCCATACCAGCTAGCTGTGTAGTGCTTTCGCTTAGACCTAGACCTTGTTTGAGTAACCCTAGTCCCATATTTGATGCGGCTTGACTGCTGGCTCGCTCTCTGCCGTGTTCTTTGAGTGCATGAGCTATCTCGTGACCCATGATTGCGGCTATTTGCCCGTCGTTTAGCTTCAAAGTATCTATGATACCTGTATAGAAAGCTATCTTGCCACCACTCATACACCATGCATTTAGCTCTTTTGATGTGATAAGATTGACCTCCCAAGCCCACTTTGGTGCATCTGTTTTAAACACCTTTGTATGCGGTATCAATCTTTTTGCTATAGCTCGTATCCTAGCTAGTGTCTTTTTGTCTTTGTTTAAAGTTCCTTTGGCTGAGGCATCTGCTAGAACTTGTTTGTAAGCCTTTGCTGCTCCTGTCCTCATATCGCTAGCAGATACTAGCATAATCTGCTTTCTGTCTGCTCCTACAGTTCCACTTTTTGTGCTACTGCTGTAGCTACAACCAGTTAGCAACACTGCTAACATTATACTTAATACATATTTCATCTTTTCTCCTTATTTACTAGCATATAGTTTGATAGAAACTATATTGTCGCCTTGCTCTATACTATCCAAAACTTCAAAACTTTTTTCATCGTTTTGTGCGATATTGCCAAATACCGTGTGTCCTCCGTCCAGATGTGGACAAGGCACAAAACATATGAAAAACTGGCTACCGCCACTATCTTTGCCTGCATGTGCCATAGAGAGCGAGCCTTTGCGGTGCACTTGGTTGTTGGCATCGGTTTCACATGCTATTTGCCACGATGGACCGCCCATACCTGTGCCATCTGGGCATCCGCCTTGTGCCATAAATCCTGGTATCACTCTGTGAAAACTCAAACCATCATAAAACTTCTCTCGCACCAGTGATACGAAGTTTGCCACCGTGTTTGTGACATCATCTACCATCAGCTCCACCCATATATCGCCTTTGCTTGTAGCTATTTTAGCTATCTTATAGTCTTGCAACTCGTTTGTATCCATATCGTATTTTTTCAACATTTTTATCCTTTTTTTGGTTATTGTATCCAAAAGATATTAATTAAAGGATTATTTGATATACTTCGCTTATGAATGAAAAAGATATATACCTATGTGCTATCAACAATATCCAAAGCGGAACATGTAGTGAGGATTGTGCTTTTTGCACCCAAGCAGTGCGACACAAAGCATCTATAAGCAGATACGACACCAAGACCACAGAGCAGATAGTCGCACAAGCACTCACAGCCAAAGCAAACAAAGCCGTAGGATATTGTCTAGTATCATCAAAGGCTACTTTAGATGACACTATGCTAGAGTTTTTGTGTCAAACTGCCACACAGATAAAATCAGTAGTAGATATCAACCTTATCGCATGCAACGGTATGGCAAACTTATCACAGCTAAAGCAGTTGAAAAAACATGGCTTTGATAGCTACAATCACAACATAGAAACAGCACAAAACTTCTATCCCAAAGTCTGCACCACACATAGCTGGAGCGAGCGATACGACACATGCCAGAGAGTCAAGCTTGCAGGACTCAAGCTATGTAGCGGTGGCATATTTGGTCTGGGTGAAAGCCACAAAGATAGGGTAGATATGGTATCATCGCTCAAAGAACTCTGCCCGGATAGTTGTGCCATAAACTTCTACCACCCAAACGAGGCTTTAAGTATAAAGAGCAACAATATGTCAAAAGATGAGGCATACGATATGATACGATATATCAAAAACGAGCTAACCGACACAAAAAAGATCATGATAGCAGGTGGTAGAGAATATATGTTTGGCGATAGTCAATACGAACTGTTTGACCACGGAGCAAACAGTATAGTCATAGGCGACTATCTCACGACAAGTGGCGAAGAGGTATCAAAAGAGATACGGAGTTTGGAGAGTTTGGGCTACAACATAAAAAGGAGTTGTGACTAATGTCTCATGATGTCTTGCTTATATTGACTGTGTCATTTATAGTATTTATATCGACCATCGTATCTAAGATTACTAGGCTACATATAGTCTCTGTGGAGATATTGCTAGGGTCGTTTAGCTTTAGCTTTGGACTTATAGAAGAAAACGAACTGTTTAAGATAGTAGCCGAGCTTGGATTTTTGTATCTTATGTTTATATCTGGACTAGAGATAAACTTGCGAGACCTGGCAAACATACCCAAAAAGATACTACACTTGGGTCTGTTGTATATGGGTCTGTTGTATCTGTTTTCGCTCGTCATCGTCTATCTGTTTGCTTTGCCTGATATATTTATAGTAGCATTTCCGCTCATATCTATAGGGCTACTACCTATACTTAAAAAGGAGTATATAGATGCAAAGTGGCTAACTTATGCATTTACTATAGGGCTAGTAGGTGAGATATTGTCTATAGTGGTGCTGACTGTCATAAGTGCTTCTGTGGAGTTTGGTGTGGGGTATGATCTCTATAGAATACTCACGATACTAGGTTTGCTGTTTGTGTCGTTTTATCTGTTTTATAAAGTTTTCAATTTTTTGGTGTGGTGGTTTCCAGAGTTTAGGACATATATCATGCCACGAAACGATACTTTGGATCAAGATATACGATTTTCTATGATGTTTTTCTTTGTGATGGTATCTGTCATGCTATATCTAGGACTTGAGCTAGCTTTGGGGGCATTTGTAGCTGGTATATTTGTATCTACATTTTTCAGCCACAAGCATATGCTACACAAAAAGCTCAACTATCTAGGGTTTGGGTGGCTAATACCGATATTTTTCATACATATAGGTAGCACATTTGATATCAAGTTTTTGCTAGTAGAAAATCTCATACTAACTTCACTTTTGATAGTAGCGGTCATGATAACTATACGGATGCTAGCATCGCTGGTGTTTTACAAAAGCTACGAAGTCAAAGGTTCGCTACTCATGGGACTTTCGCACTCTATGCCACTAGCTCTACTCATAGCTGTAGCAACTCTGGCATATGACAACAACTATATCACGATATTTTATTATCTTAGTTTTGTATTTTCTGCAATCGTGCAGATACCTATATCTATGGGACTTATCAAGCTTATCGCAAACTTCGACAAAAGCCCCAGCTAATATGTGGGGCTTAAAAACAGCAAACTATCTATGGTCCATAAGTGCCAGTATAAGTAGCTTTGCTTATGATTTGCGAACAATATTCCGCCTCAAAGCTAGCTCTCGTGTGAGCTGTGCCAGATGGTATATTTGTCGCTGTATTCAAAAGATATACAGTAGTCTTGTAGGTATGAGTGCTTGGAGGATTTGGACCATTATAATCAACAGTTACCCCGTCGTATGTCAAGCCCTCTGTAGTCCCTGGAATTGTGTTTATGTTTAAATCTGCATCGACACTGACGATATTAGATGGTATATTATACAAAGCCCAGTGCTTACAAGCGTTTACACCAGTGCCACAAGGCGAAACTTCATCGTCCATGATGATAGCCGAGCTTTTAACTGTATCTGGCATTCCAATCCATGCATATTGTGGTGATTGGTTTGCTCCTGAGCCGGCATTTTGAGCTGGTATCACATCGCCATCTTTATAACTAGTAGAGGTTATAGACAAGCCGTTTGCTCCTATATCACACCCCCCCCCACTTGTAGCTGTGCTACTGCCACCACCACTACTGCCACATCCTGCTACAAACAAAACTGTAGCGACCGATACTAAAATATTTTTGATATTCTTCATATTTTCTCCTTTTTTGTATTTGTCTGGGTTTAGATATGTTATATCCAAAACAAACTACACAATTCTATCACAATATTCTTAAACGAACCTTAAAATTTTTGTCTATTTTTATATTTCTTAAACTAAATTCGATACAATACAAAAAAGGACAAAATATATGACAATATACCCAGCGATCGATTTAAAACAGGGCAAAGCAGTGCGACTAGCAAAAGGCGACATGGACACAGCGACCATATATAGCCATGACCCAAAAGAGCTAGCAAAAAAATTTGAACTTATGGGAGCTACATGGCTACATATAGTTGACTTAGATGGAGCATTTGCTGGCAAACCACAAAACCTAGCCACTATCAAAGATATACTAGCAAATACTACTCTGCTAGTCCAAGTAGGCGGAGGCATAAGAGATGAAAAAACGATAAAAACTTATATAGATATAGGAGTTAGCCGTGTGATATTGGGCTCAATCGCTCTAAAAGACCCACGATTTGTCAAAGATATGGCAGCAAAATACCCCATAGTCGTAGGTATAGATGCCAAAGATGGAGCCGTAGCAGTGCAAGGCTGGGCGGAAGTTTCCACTATGAGAGCCACTACACTGGCAAAAAAGTTTGCCAGTGCCGGAGTCCTAGCTATCATCTGCACCGATATAAGCAAAGATGGTATGCTATGCGGCATAAATGAAAGCTTTACTCAAGATATAGCAAAGGCTAGCGGCATAGACACCATAGCTAGTGGCGGAGTCAAAGATAAACGAGATATAGAGATATGTCAAGACAATCCAAATATATCTGGAGTGATAGTAGGACGGGCTTATTATGAAAGGACTATCGACCTAGAAAAGGCTTTTGGTCTTTGATTATTTGACTATCTTGTCTAGCTTGTTTGCTTGGGTCATCCACTGCTGTATCTGCTCGTAGTCCTCACACTGTAGCATGACTTTGAGTTTTTGCATATTTTTGTCAAACACATCAAATGACTTCAGTAGATTTGTCTTGTTTTGTCGAAATACCTCAGACCACATCACTGGCGAACTTTTGGCTACCCGGCTCATACTTCGAAAGCCCCCACCAGCTAGAGCTACTATATCTTCAGGATGTTCGTGATCCATAACCGTATTTGCTAGTCCAAATGATATAGCATGAGGCAAATGGCTCATATAGCATGCATGTACATCATGTTTGGCAGAACTCATATAGACTATATTCATAAACATTTTATCAAACATATTTTCAACTTTTGACAAGTGAGCTTGACCGCTATTTGCACTATCGCACAGCACCACCATACCATTTTCATAGAAGTTGTCTGTAGCAGCATAGGGTCCAAACTTCTCTGTCCCTACCATAGGGTGAGCTAACACAAAGTTTTTTCGTATCGGTTTTGGGATAGCGTTTGCTATATGTTCTTTGGTGCTTCCAAAATCCACTATAGTAGTGTGGTCGCCTATGTCTACTAGCTTTTTGCTAAACTCTATGATACCTTGCACTGGAATACACAGCACTATCATATCTAGAGTTTGGAGCTTGTCTATATCGCATATCTCATCGACCAAAGACAGCTTCACAGCTTGGGTGGTATGCTCTGTGTTGTGGTCGTAGCCATATATGGTCGTAGCTATGGAGTATTTTTTCAAAGCCAATCCTAGCGAGCCACCCATTAGCCCCAATCCTACTATGCCTATATTCATCTTGTTCCTTTATTGGTTTGATTTAAGTTTATTTTGTTATTATACTTAAAAAATATTAAGGTAAATATGATACAGATACAAAATCTTATAAAAAAGTTCGACAAACACACATCGCTGGACGATGTAAGCATAAATATAAACAACGGCGACAGCATAGCCTTGATGGGTGCAAATGGTGCTGGCAAAACTACTTTAGTCAGAGCCATGCTAGGCTTTTATCATACAGATGGTGGAGCTATATCTATAGATGGGCTTGACCCTATCAAAGACAGAGAGCAAGTGCTTCGAAAGATAAGTTTCGTGCCACAACTTCCGCCACCTATCAAGTTAAGTGTCGCAGAGCTTATAGAGTTTGTCAGTCGTAGTAGCGATACATCTGCTGACGATATCAAACGATTTGCTATAGAACTCAAGCTGGAGATAGATGCAAATATGGGCAAATCGTTTTTTTCGCTCAGTGGCGGTATGAAACAAAAACTCCTCATAGCTATAAGTTTAGCTAGGAGAAGTGATATTATCATATACGATGAACCTACGGCAAACCTAGACCCAGTAGCTAGAGATGACTTCTACAGAGTGCTAAAAGCACAAAGCGAAGCAAAGGTGCTGTTGTTTGTAACTCACAGGATAGAAGAGATGCAAAATATGACAAACAGGCAGATATATATGGATATGGGCAAGATAATCACAGACCAAAAGACAAAATAAAAAGGAAAAAATATAAAAAAATTTAATATAAATATAGTTGTGTTGATGCTAATAATATTTGGTATCAACTTATCGGGGGCTATGTTTCAAACTGTGCCTATGGAAAAAACAAAGATGGTGCAAAAAGGAGCAGACAAGATATATTGTCCTACTTGTGGTATGCACTTAGGTAAGTTTTATAAGACAAACCACATACACAAAGAGCACCAATACTGCTCTATGCATTGTCTAGCAGAAAACAACCAAGGCAAACCACCAGCAGATGTCAAGGTTGTAGATACAAAAACACTCAAGCATATACTAGCTAACACAGCACACTATGTAGTCGGCTCAAAAAAGCCCGGGACCATGACAAGCAACAGCAAATATGCTTTTGAAAAAAAGGCAGATGCAGTGGTATTTCAAAAAAAGTTTTCAGGCAAACTTATGAGCTACAAGGAAGCTTTTGATCAAGCAAAAAAAGATATGCAAAAAGATATGGATATGATACAAACCAAAAGAACCAAAAAAGTATATAAAGTAGGCAAAAAATTGTATGACAAAAGATGTCAAAAAGAAAAAATAGATCTGAAAAAGTTTACGAAAATTGCCGAACTAAAAGCCTACATAAACAAAAACAATATATGTAAAAATGTCAAAAAAGACAAGCCGTTGCAGGCTATAACTCTATATCTATGGGACACTCAAAAGCTAGGCAAATCTCTAAGCAAAGCAGATGCTATAAAAGTTCCAAAAGATGCCAAATGCCCCGTGTGTGGTATGTTTGTAGCAAAATACCCAAAATGGGTAGCTACTATAAAAGTTGGCTCAAAGATAGAGTATTTTGATGGTGTCAAAGATATGATCAAATATATGTTTGAAAAAAATAAAAAGTTCAAAGATAAACAAGTGACTGACTACTATACGATCGATGGTATAGATGCAAAGACGGCATTCTATGTGCTGGGTTCTACAGTATATGGACCTATGGGCAAAGAGCTTATACCGTTTTCTACTATGGAAAAAGCCCAAGCTTTCAAAGCAGACCACCAAGGCAAAGCGGTGATAAAGTTTGACCAGATAGACAAAGCCGTGCTAAAGCAGACAGATAACTAGATGAGGTTAATAGGTAGTTTTGCACTGTTTTCTCTGTTTTTGTTGTCTGTTGTGATGATAGACTTTGCTATGTTTGATTTTGATGAAAAAAGATCAAGCATACAAGATCTATCAAAAAAGCTACGCAGGACAAATATAGCGACATCATATTATTCAAATCAACACAAAAGGTTTGTATATGAATAGACGATTTATCAACTTTTGTGTATCGCTGTTATATACACAGAAGTCAAGCTATATTTTCAGTGCAGTGATGTTTGTGTTTATCGTATTTGTGCTAAGTGCCGTGATATTTATATCAAATAGTATCAGGCACGATATATCACAGACGGCACTGTTTGTGCCACAGATAACTGTCCAAAACCAAACAGCCGGACGGTTTGCCTATATGACAGACAAGCATATAGATAGGTTGCTTATGATAAACGGTATCAGCGATGTCGTAGGGCGAGTAGATGGATACTACTATTTTCTGCAAGCAGACAAATATCTACACATAGTAGGAGATGACGACCAGCCATATGGGACTATGAGTATTAGCAGTAGTGTAGCAGATATTTTTGAGCGATTTTACTACAAGGATAGCTTCAATTTTTTAAGCGCCGAAGAAAAGATAAACATAACCATAGATAAAATATTGCCAAAGTCAGCCAACATAATTGCAAATGATGTCATAGTGCTAAACACACAACAAGCCGCAGAAGTGTTGGATATAGAATACAAATACAGCTACATAGAAATTTTCGTGCCAAACGACAGCGAGATAGAGTTCATATCTAGAAAACTAAAAGATATATATCCACATACCAAGATAGCCACCAAGACCCAGAGAATATCAAAGCTAAACCACCTGTTTTATTATAAAGGTGGTATATTTATGATACTATATATCGTGGTGCTGGTGTCATTTTTTGTGCTGTTGAAAAATCAGATAAACTCCACTATAAACGATGGCAAGAAATCGATAGCCATACTTCGCAGTATAGGTTTCAGTATAGTAGATATTATCCAACTTAAACTTATCCAAAACAGCATAGTGTCTGTGTTTGCCTATATATTTGGTGTGGGGTTTGCCTATATCTATGTGTTTATGCTCGATGCACCGTTGCTTAAAAATATCTTTTTGGGTGATAGCTTCATAGATGATATACAGCTCACTCCTATAGTGAGTTTCGATATGTTGTTGATGCTGTTTTTGTTTACTGTTGTGCCGTTTGTCGCTTCTGTGATATTGCCATCGTGGAAGATAGCTATAGGCGATATGAGCGAGGCTATGCGATGATAAAGATTATCAACCTATACAAGACATACGACCAACACAAGCCACATGAGTTTGTGGCACTAAACGATATAAATCTACATATAAAACCAAACGAACTAGTAGTGCTAAAAGGTGTCAGCGGTAGTGGCAAAAGCACACTGCTTGGTGCTATAGCTTCATTTACCAAGCCCACAAGTGGCGATATAATATGTCAGGGCAAAAGCACCATAAAGCTACCAGACCGCCACAGCTCTGTGTTTAGACAGCATAGGGTTGGGTTTGTGTTTCAGGCATTTAACTTGATAGATGGGCTAAATGTATGGGACAATGTTGCTGTGCCACTAGTGCTAAATCCACCTAGCGATATGGACGACAAGATCACAAAAGCACTCAAACTAGCAAACATATACGACAAAAAAGCTCAAAAGTCATCAAACTTAAGCGGTGGAGAGAAACAAAGAGTAGCGATAGCCAGAGCGATAGTAAATGACCCGGACATAATCCTAGCAGACGAACCCACTGCCAACTTGGACAAAGCCAACTCACAAATATTTGTAGATATACTACGACAGCTCAAAAATATGGGCAAGACCATAGTCATAGCGACACACGATAATATATTTGACGACCTTGACTTTGTAGATAGACATATAGATATAGCTGACGGCAAGATAGACTCATAAGAGATTTTCATGGGCGAATACAAGATAGTGAGGTGACTTTTTATCTTGTTTTGTTATAATGCTACAAAAGGATAAATATGTTTAGACAAGTTGCCCCACTTAGCACCATCGTGGCTTTGCGATTTTTTGGTCTGTTTATAGTGCTGCCTACTATATCTATATATGCGATGTCATTGCCAGGAAGCTCCACGACTATAGTAGGTATGGTCATAGGCGGATATGCTTTGACTCAGATGCTGTTTCAGATACCGTTTGGTGCTATGAGCGACAAGATAGGCAGGAAAACTACTATAACTATAGGTCTGCTAGTGTTTGCTACTGGCTCTGTGGTCAGTGCTGTAGCTACAGATATAGATATGCTCATAGCTGGTAGGCTACTACAAGGAGCTGGTGCTATAGGTGCTGTGGTTACTGCTATGATAAGCGACCTAGTAGTAGAACATAAAAGAACCAAAGCTATGGCTATAATGGGCGGTATGATAGCAGGGAGCTTTGCTCTGGCTATGATAATCGGTCCAGTTGTGGGGGCATCATATGGTATAGATACACTCTTTTATATCACTGCTATTTTGTCGTTGGTGTCTATAGTATTGTTGTATACCATAGTGCCGAACCCACCAAAAACTATACACGACTACCACGAAAAAGCTACATTGTTGCCACTGCTTTTTGACAAAAATCTATTTAAGATGAACATGACAAATATGCTCCAAAAGGGGCTTATGACCTTTGTGTTTATGATATCACCTATAATCATGATACAGAACTATGGCTGGGACAAGATGGAGCTAGTATATCTATATCTACCTGCTATGCTAGCAGGTGTTTTAGCTATGGCACCAGCTTCTATCATAGCAGAAAAAAGAGGCAAATACAAAGAGGTGCTTATCATAGGTGTGCTGTTTTTTGGCTTTGCTTTTGGATTTTTTGGATTTGTTGCTACTGAGGAGTTTTTCATAGGCGGTGTGGTGCTGTTTTTCATAGGGTTCAATATGCACGAACCCATCATGCAAAGTGTAGCTGTGAAGTTTTCAAAGACATATCAAAAGGGTCTATCTCTTGGTATATTTAACTCATTTGGATATCTTGGCACATTTGTAGGTGGTGTGCTAGGTGGCTATCTATACGACAGTATTGGTTTGCAAAGCTTATCTGTAGTCGTGGTGGTGGTGTCGGTGCTATGGTTGGCTATGATAGCTAGCTTGACAAATCCCAAAAAACTGCAGACAATATATGTAAAAAACAGCGACATAGACAGATCAAACTTAGACAGGTTAAACTACAGCACCATGCCTATACAAGAGTGGTATGAAAACAACACAGAGCAGATGATAATAGTGAAATTTTACGATGACAAAACAGATGAACAGACCATCAAAGAGGCGATAACACTATGATATTGATGATAGACAACTACGACAGCTTCACATACAATATCGTCCAATATTGTCAAGAGTTAGGCTACGAACCA
This sequence comes from Arcobacteraceae bacterium, assembly GCA_029934475.1. Lineage (GTDB taxonomy): Bacteria > Campylobacterota > Campylobacteria > Campylobacterales > Arcobacteraceae > B24-G6. The sequence goes on along the minus strand of JAOZMC010000007.1, from coordinate 27,653 downwards.
AAGGTGATAGAAAACGATGAGCTGACTTTGGAGCAGATCATAGATCTAAAGCCAGACAAGATAATACTCTCACCAGGACCAGGACGACCAGAAGATGCTGGGGTGACTATGGAGGTGATAGACCACTTCAAAGAGATAGTGCCTATATTTGGTATATGTTTGGGACATCAAAGTATAGCACAATGTTTTGGAGCAAATATCATAAATGCTACAAACTTGATGCACGGCAAGACATCGTCTATAGTCACCACGGGTGAGTGTCTGCTGTTTGATGGGTTGCCAGATAGTTTCATACAGACGAGGTATCACTCACTAGTCATAGACAAAAACTGTTTGACAGATGATATAGAGGTGGTAGCTACTTCTACAGATGACCATGAGATTATGGCGATACAGATAAAAGACCGACCAATATATGCTGTCCAGTTTCACCCAGAATCGATCCTGAGCGAACACGGACACCGTATCATAGGAAATTTTCTATCTATCTAAAACAAAAACGAAACATAAACTACGGTTTGCTATTTTTGACTCTATTGGCATTGTTTGTAGGGGTGCTACTATATGTAGGACTTGGGCTAGATATAAGCTACAAAGAGAGTGTGAGCTATGATAGAGACAAAACTATACTAAACCTAATATCACATATATTTACATGGGCTTTCGGTCAAAACAATTTTGCCCTAAGGTTGCCTATGGTGCTACTGTTTATGGGTGCCAATATAATGTTTTTTAAGCTCACAAGGTATTATATCACAGATGACAAAGACAGGTTTATCGCTAGTGCTATATTTATGTTGCTACCAGGTGTCGTGGGAAGTTCGCTCGTAGTAAACAGCTCCGTAGCGGTGATATTTTTACTCACTGCTTATATCTTGTCCTATAGCTATCATCGTAAGCATTGTTATGCTTTGTTGGTGCTGTTTTTACTACTAGATAACTCTAGTTTGATACTTTTTGTATCGTTATTTTTGTATTCAATCAAAACCAAAGACAAAAGACTTATGGCAGTAGTGTCATCGCTATTTGCCATAGGCTTGTGGCACTATGGCTACGATGCAGGTGGCAGACCACGAGGGTATTTCAACGATACATTTTCTGTCTATCTGTCTATCTTTTCACCTTTTTTGTTTGCTTTTTTTGCCTATAGTTTATATAGAGTTGGGGTCAAAAAGCAGACAGATATATTGTGGTTTATCAGTGCTACTGCTTTGGGCGTGTCGTTTTTGCTATCATTTCGCCAAAAAATCCCACTAGAGGATTTCGCTCCGTATGCTGTAGTAGGACTACCTATCATGGTGAAAGTTTTTTTAAACTCATACAGAGTGAGGCTTCCTATATACCGAACAAAATTCAAGATATTTGCCAACACAGTCCTCATAACATTAGCATTAAATACTACCATACTGCTGTTTAATAAGCCTATATATCTGTTTTTAGATAACCCAAAAGATCATTTTGTGTTTAAATATCATTTTATATCGCCACTTGTCCAAGAGCTAGAGCGACAAAATATATCATGCGTCAAGGCTAGATATTATAAGACACAACGCCGTCTAAAATTCTACGGCATAGGTCAATGCTACGACTACGAGCTAGTGCGAAAACCCACAAAAGAGACGAAAAATATAGATATAAAGTTATACAACAAAACTATATATAGCTACTATCTCAAAGACAACATATCGCTATAAACTAGGAGCTTTACAAGCTTTTTATCTGCTTTACAAGCTTTTTATCTGCTTTATGGCTAGACCTGTAGTTTTGACAATAGTGTCTATATCTATATCTACGGACAATCTATAGTTTACTGCTATTTTTATGTTTGGCCCCGGACTGGTTAATGTTGAATTTTAAATGTTGAATGCTGAGTGTCGGCAACCTATTCGGAACCCCAAAAGTAGCCGTGGCGATTTTTCACAGAAACTTTGGACTTCGTCCAATCGCCATGGCTAGTTTTGCTTCTCCTTCAAATTTTTGGGCGATTTGTAGAAAAAATCCAAATACCAATCCACAAACTTATCTATACCTTCTTGCACCGGGGTGCATGGTTTGTATCCCATATCTGCCACTAGGTCAGTCACATCGGCATATGTAGCCGGCACATCTCCTGCTTGGAGTGGTAGAAAATTTTTGTCTATAGTTTTGCCTAGTTTGTTTTCTATAGCTTTTATGAAGTCCATCAGTTTAACTGGGTTGTTGTTGCCAATATTGTAGACCTTGTATGGAGGCTTTGGAGGCTTTGAGCTTGCTCGATTGTCTATCACTCTTGTGACACCTTCGACTATATCATCTATATATGTGAAGTCTCGTAGCATATCGCCATGGTTGAACACATCTATCGTCTCGCCCTCTAGTGCTGCCTTGACAAACAAAAACAGTGCCATATCTGGTCTTCCCCATGGTCCATAAACTGTGAAAAATCGCAGACCTGTAGTGCTAATACCAAAAAGATGGCTATATGTATGTGCCATAAGTTCGTTTGATTTTTTGCTAGCCGCATATAGCGAGATAGGGTGGTCTGTATTGTCTTTGGTGCTAAAAGGTAGCTTTGTGTTTGAGCCATAGACACTCGAGCTACTAGCATACGACAAGTTTTTGATACCATGATGACGACAGCACTCAAGTATATTTAAAAATCCAACGATATTGCTACCCATATATGCTTGTGGGTTGGTGAGACTATATCGCACTCCTGCTTGTGCGGCCAGGTTGCAAACTGCATCAAACTTCTCATCTGCAAACAGTTTGTCCATAGCTTCTTTGTCTTCAAGATTCATGCGAATAAATTTATAATTTGTATCAGTTTTGGAAGTTATGAGTGTGTTAAATCCTATATCTTTGCCATCTTTTAGCTCCTCTATGATACCACCTCTATGAAGTCGTCCATACTTTACATTTACATCATAATAGTCGTTGATATTGTCCAGTCCTACTATCTTGTCTCCTCTGGCTACCAGTTTTTGTGCTAGATGGCTACCTATGAAACCAGCGGTTCCTGTGATCAGTATTTTCATATCAAAATCCTCCAAATACCAAATGCCAAATCTTGATTGTATATTTGCCTCATCTAATGTTCTCCTTTTGTTTTTTTTGTTTTTATGATTCGACTAACTTTGACAAAACCTAGATTTAATTATATTTTTGTCTCTACTTCTGTTTCGTCGTCTCGCATCTTTCTAGTAGGCTCTATATCTATCACTTTTTCTAGTAGTGTGTTTGACTCTTCTATCAATGCTGATTGTTCTTCTTTTGTTTGATTTTCATCAATGGAGTTTAGATTTCTTGATAGTTGTTTTAGATTTGAGAAAGTCTCTATGATCTGCAGTGTTGCACTTGTCGCAACTTTACTTTTTAAGATAGTTGCTATCATATACAAGCCTTTTTCAGTAAAGGCTTTTGGTAAAGTTCTTGTTTTTGCAAATTTTGCAGTGGAAAATTTCCCCTGCAATATTTTAAACTCATCTAAATTTACTTCAAATAAGTATCCTTTGGGAAATTTTAAAGGATTGTTTTTGACTGCTTTGTTGATATCTCTGGTTTCTACCCCAAATAATTCTGCTACATCTTTATCTACTAGTATCAATCTATTTCTTAGGTGTATCAGCTTACTTTCCAAAGTTTCAAATTTGATCATCTCCATGTTAAATCCTAACTATCTTTATTAAATATATCTCTAGTATATACTTTGTCTATGACATCTTCCAAAACAGGTTCCAGCCTGTTTGTGACTATTATATCACAAGCTTGCTTAAACTTCTTTATATCTTTGAAAACCCTGCTATGAAAAAACTCATCATCTTTTAAAGCTGGTTCGTATATCACTACTTCTATACCTTTGGCTTTGATCCTTTTCATGATACCTTGTATAGCAGAGCTTCTAAAGTTGTCTGAGCCACTTTTCATAGTCAGGCGATATATACCTATAGTAGGGTTTGGGTTTTTGTGGTTGGTGTTTAGGGCTTTTTTGATAATACTATCAGCTATGAAGTCTTTTCTCGTGCGGTTTGCATTGACTATGGCTTGCACCATATTTGACGGCACATCTTTATAGTTTGCTAGTAGTTGCTTGGTATCTTTGGGCAAACAATAGCCACCATATCCAAAGCTAGGATTGTTGTAGTGTGTGCCTATGCGAGGGTCTAGTCCAACTCCAGTGATAATATCTTTCGTGTCTAGGTCATGCACTTGGGCATATGAGTCTAGCTCGTTGAAATAGGACACTCTCATAGCTAGATAAGTGTTTGCAAACAGCTTGATAGCTTCAGCTTCTGTAGAGTTGGTGAGTAAAATATCTATATCTTTTTTGATAGCACCACGGGCTAACAGGTCGGCAAATGTTTTTGCTCTGTCACATCGACCTCCTACTATGATACGACTAGGATATAAGTTGTCATAAAGTGCCGAACCCTCTCTCAAAAACTCTGGCGAAAATATGATATCTAGCTTTGAGTTTTGAGTTTGGTATCGTTTGTTTAGTTTCGCTGTGTATCCTACTGGCACTGTTGATTTGATGATGATAGTTGTGTCTGGAACTATTTTTGCTATATCTTCTACTACTGCTTCTATGCTACTAGTGTCAAAATAGTTTGTCTGTGGGTCATAGTCTGTAGGGGTCGCTATGACTACAAAATCAGCACCGCCATAAGCATCTGCTTTGTCAAGTGTAGCACGGAAGCTTCCAGATTTTGTAGGATTTTTGATAGCTTTTGAAAGATATTGTGATATCTCTTTGTCTTCTATGGGCGATATACCATCGTTTATCATCTGCACTTTTTGTGGCACTATATCCACTGCTACTACTTCGTGGTGTTGTGCTAGTAGTAGACCATTTGAAAGTCCTACATATCCTGTCCCTGCTATGGCTATCTTCAAATTTTCTCCTTTGTGTTTAGTTTTGTTGGTGTCGTATTATAGCAGATGAAACTTAAAGTTGCTGTTTGTTTTGGATGTTTTGTAGTTTTTGTATTTGTTTGGTATCGTGTTGTGTTTTATTTTTTAAATACAAATATATGCTCATGCATTATCAACAAAAAGTTATAATCTTTTGACTTATTCACCCAAAAGCCAGTAGCCTTGCAGTTGTGTTGCTGTTTGATAATATCCTCTTTTAGCACAAATCCAACTTTCAGAAATCTTTCCATGACCTTATATGCCAGTGGCTGATACATCTTGTTTCTTCTTGTATCGCCTATCAACACGGCACAGTATTTGTCCTTTTTTAGAACTCTATAGAACTGCTTTGCCACTTTTTCTATCTCATCACAAAATTTGTCTAAGTCGTGGATATTTGACAAGTCTTGGTCTATCTGTTTGTCTGAGTATTTTATGATATCCACATATGGTGGGTGGTTTAAAATAAAGTCTATAGAGTCGTCTTGTAGCATCGGCAAACTTCTGCTATCGTTTAGATCTAGCTTGATCTTTGGATCGTAAATGCAATCAAACTTCAAGGCATCTTTGCAAATATCTATGGCATTTGGATTTATATCAAGTCCCAGTAAGTTTCTGTTTAGAAGTTTACACTCTATGGCTGTAGTCCCACCGCCTATCATAGGATCGAGCAAATAGTCGTTTTCAACAGAGTATCGCAAGATCAAATTTCGCACAACTTGTGGTGACCAATTGCCTTTATGTATATTTTTGTAATTCTAATAAAGTTAAATAAATATGATTAGATGGTTTATTGGACTCTTCATAATGCTTTTTTTCATCTATAATTAAATATTGAATTACTTCATTGATTAATAAATCTTTTTTACTGCTAAAGTTATATTCTTTTCTTTCAATAACTGTATCATTATTAAAGTCACCATAATCTAAAACTATATCTTCATTTTTATACATATCCTCTACTGTTGCAATTGCATCCTCAATTGACAAAGAATCAACTGCTATAACTCTTGATAATGTTTCTGTAACTCTTACATCTATTTGCATTAAGATCCTTTTTATTTTAATTTGAATTTTCCACGACTTTCAAATTTTAAATAGTCTTTATCCCTCAAAATTTGCAACTGTTGTCTTATCTTAGCTTGAATATTATTATTTTCAGGATGTTTCAATTTTAAATACTTTTCATATCGATAAATATCACTTAGATTAAAATCATTTTTATTGATTTTATCTATGCACTTTATAATATCAAGCAGCCAACCTTTTGATTTAAGACTAGTTGATTGCTTTAAAAAAGTTGTTTTATTCCACTCGTCTAATATTTTATTTTTACTCTCTACTATTCCATCTCTTATAAAAAATATTTTACCACTTTTTGGAATAGTATTGAGCAATATATTGCAACCCACCCAACCTGCTCGTCTTGCCGTTGGAGATAAAGGTTTTCTTTTTTCTATAATATTAGGTATAAAAAAGTGTTTAGGTATAACAATAAAGTTAGTTATATCAAAACTATCTTTATCATAATTTAAAAAGAAAAAGTTTGGATTTGAGTCACTTTTTAATCTTTCAATCATTGTAGAATAAGCACCGTCAACAATTTTTTTACCAAGTTTGTCTTTTTTACTTTTTAATTCATAATCTTCATTACACTTAGAGCAATAAAAATCTGCAACAGGTTTATTATTTTCATACTCGGAGATATTATCTCCACAACTAGGACAATAAATATATTCATTTACCCAATTTTCAGTTAGAACTCTTATTTTTTGAGAATTACTATTGTATCCATCAGCAATAGTTGAATAAAGATTCAGACTCATTATGCTGCCTTTAAAATTGTATCTCTATCTGCTATATTTGGGTTTTTGTAGCTTCCTATAGGTGTGTTGAAATATCCTTTTTGATTTACTCTATACAGTCCGTTGAAGCAAGTTTTGTTTAGATATATAAATCTCGTTGCTCGTTGAATATCGGTAAGATCCAAAAATTCTGTCATACGATCTATCTGTCTTGTCTTATAGTAAAACTCAGCAGTGTGTCGCTCTTTGTAGTCGTCTAGCTGGTTGATTAACTCATCTGGAGAGTTTTTGACCATGTTATATGTATTTATAAGCTCTGTATTGATATCGGACAAAAATATTTTCTTGTCCTTTAGTAATCCTCTCGAATATAGCTCAAAAAACACAGCCCCACCACCCAAAAACGGCTCATGGTAGCTCTCAAATCGTGTAGGAAATTTGTCTAGTATTTGGCTCAACAAACCTCTCTTGCCACCTACCCACTTGATAAATGGTTGGTATTTTTTGCCAACAGAGATACGGCTTTTGGTATCTGTCTTTCTCTTTGCTGTCAATACAAGCACTGGCAAATCCTTTGTGTTTTGTGTCGTATTATAGCAGATGAAACTTAAAGTTGCTATTTGTTTTG
>JAOZMC010000007.1:0-20227 GCA_029934475.1 Arcobacteraceae bacterium | reverse complement strand
TTTGTTTTGTGAGGTTGTTGGCTGTATCATCGACAAATCTTGTCTCATGGTGTCGGTTGTTTGTCCTATTTTTCATATTAGGCTTAATACCACCTATAAAATAAAGATTATTTTGATACAATAACAAAAAGGCTATAAAAGATGTCATCTTATGATCCAAAAAATATAGAAAAAAAGTGGCAAACGTATTGGACTACAAACAATAGTTTCGAGCCACTAAACGAGAGTTCTGGCAAACCCAAAAAATATATCCTAAGTATGTTTCCGTATCCCAGCGGCAAGATACATATGGGGCATGTGCGAAACTATTGTATAGGCGATCTGTATGCTAGGTATTATCGAAAACAAGGCTTCAATGTCCTACACCCCATAGGCTGGGACAGTTTCGGTATGCCTGCTGAAAATGCGGCGATAAAAAACAATCTACACCCCAAAAAATGGACCTACGAAAATATAGACTATATGACCAAAGAGTTAGCCAGTTTGGGCTTGTCGTTTGCTGTGTCTAGGCAGTTTGCTACTAGCGATGAGCTATACACCAAACATGAACAACAACTTATCATCAAGATGTTTGAAAAGGGTTTGTTGTATAGGAAAACGACTTCGGTAAATTGGTGCGATGACTGCCAAACAGTTTTAGCAAATGAACAGGTAGTTGATGGCAGATGCTGGAGATGTGAGAGCGAAGTTCATCAAAAAGATATGCCCGGATACTACATAGCTATAACTAAATATGCCAAAAGATTGCTAGATGATCTGGAGAGTTTAAAAGACAAATGGCCTCGCCAAGTCATCACTATGCAAAAAAACTGGATAGGACAAAGCACTGGTTTACAGTTTGATATGTGGTTTTGTGACAAAAGCAAAGCAAAGCTAGATGATAAGTTTGATAAGTTTTCTGTATATACCACTAGAGCTGATACTATATATGGTATAAGCTACTGTGCTATAGCTTGTGAGCATGATGTAGCAAAATATCTATGTGAGCATAAACTGCTAGATGATGAAACTATAGCTAGTATAGCACAACTACAAAAACAAACACAACTACAAAAAGAGACAGCCGAGAAGATAGGATTTGATACTGGACTGACTGTCTTGCACCCTATCACGAAGCAGACTATACCTGTATGGATAGCAAACTTTGTGCTAATATCATATGGAGGAGGTGCGGTCATGAGTGTGCCAGCTCACGATACACGAGACTGGGAGTTTGCTACAAAATATGGCTTGCCTATAGTCCAAGTGATAAAACACGACAATATAAAACAGGCATATACAGCAGATGGCGAGCTGATAAACAGCGGAGAGTTTAGCGGACTTGAAAGCACGACTGCTAGAGAAAATATCACAAAATATTTTGAACTCAAAAATATAGGAGAGAAACAAACCAACTACAAGCTAAGAGACTGGGGTATCTCACGACAGAGATATTGGGGAGCTGCTCTTCCTTTTGTGCATTGTGACGATTGTGGCCTAGTAGCTTCTGTCAATTTGCCAGTAACCTTGCCTGATGATGTAGTCATCACAGGTGAGGGTAACCCACTAGCAAATCACCCTACATGGAGCGATACAACATGTCCCAAATGTGGCAAACCAGCTACCAAAGAGACAGATACTATGGATACATTTGTGCAAAGTAGCTGGTATTTTCTACGATATGCTACAAACCCAGCCAAATGGCAAAGCGAGGCTATAAGCAAAACAGATAGCGACTATTGGATGAGCGTAGACCAGTATATAGGCGGTATAGAGCATGCGATATTGCACCTGCTATATGCTAGATTTTTCACTAAAGTGCTACACGATATGGGATACATAAAAGCAGTAGAACCGTTTGAAAATTTGCTGACACAAGGCATGGTGCTAAAAGATGGCTACAAGATGAGTAAATCCAAAGGCAATGTAGTAGATCCGGGATATATTATAGACAAATATGGAGCAGATACAGCAAGACTGTTTATGATGTTTGCAGCCCCTCCTACTAAAGAGCTTGAGTGGAACGATAGTGCCGTAGAGGGGAGCTACAAGTTTATCAAAAGATTTTATGAGTTAAGCGAAGGTGTTCAAAAGATAGATATAAAACTTATAAAAAATATAAACCACGATAGCTTGACACAAGATGAGAAAAAGGCTAGAGTCAAACTATATACGGCTGCTAAAAAACAGCATGAGGTTATATCAAAAACTCAAAGCTTCAACACTCTCATCGCATCGTGTATGGAAGCGGTAAATGAGCTAAAAAATATCAAAAATAACCTTGTGTTAAATGAGGGATTTTATATTCTTTGTGATATTTTAGAACCTATAGTGCCACATCTGTGCTGGCATATAAGCGATAGGCTTTTTGATAAAGTAAATTTCCATGACAAACTAAGTATAGATGAAAATATCTTTCAAACAGACACAGTAGCTATGGCGATAACGATAAATGGCAAAAAACGCTCCGTGATAGATATATCAAGCACGGCGACAAAAGAGGATATATTAAATATCGCCAAAAAAGATACCAATGTGCTAAAATGGCTAGAAAACAAAACTATCGTCAAAGAGATAGTAGTGCCTGGCAAACTTGTAAATCTGGTGATAAAGTAGTGAAATATCTTTTCTTTGTAGCGGCTGTATTTTTGCTAGGTGGCTGTGGATATAAACCTGTCGGCACTTATACCCAAAAAGAGATAGGTCAAAAAGTATATGTCCGCTCTACTATCAATCCACAAGATGTAGTCAACAGCATGATAGTCAAGGACAATATCAACAATCTAATCATCAGCCGATTTGGTGCCAACTTAGTAGATGACAAATCTCAAGCACAAACGGTGATGAATATATCGCTTGATAATATCACATTTTCACAGATACAATACGATGAACAAGGCTTCACTAGTGTATATAGGATAAATGTATCGGTCAAGATAACTTACAACAAAGAGGACAAAACAAGGACGGTGCGAGTGGCAGACTTCTATGACTTCGTAGTCCAAGGCGACAGTATAGTGTCCGATATCAAGAGGCAAGAAGTAGTTAAAAGTGCTGTAGATAGGGCTTTGCAAGAGGTGCAAAGCAAGATAGCTATAGAGTCGTTTCGCCAGTGAGTTTAAAAGAGTTTTTAGATAGCAAACCTCTGTATTATGATGATATAGATTATGAGTTTTTTCCAAAAATATGGAGCAAATACAAAAGCCGATTTCACACAGGAGCAAAAGTTTTCCATATCATAGGCACAAACGGCAAAGGCACCACAGGCAAAACTATAGCTACATATCTAGCAAATACAGGTCAAAATGTGGGACACTATAGTTCGCCGTATCTACATAGCTGGTCAGATATATGGACTACAAATGATAGATATTTTGATGACAAAACCCTAAACAAAGCACACAAGTTTTTGCAAAGGTTGTTAAGTCAAAGTGAGATAAAATCTATAAGCCGTTTTGAGTATAGCACACTTGTAGCATTTAAACTGTTTGAGGATATGGACTATATAGTGCTAGAAGCTGGTTTGGGAGGCGAAAAAGATGCCACAAATGTCCGTGCTAAAGATATATCTGTAGTCACAAATATAGGGCTGGATCATATGAAGTTTTTGGGCGACAGTATAGAGCAAATAGCCACAACAAAGCTAAACAGTATGGCAAAAGTGGTGATAACTGGAGTGCAACAGTATGGCAAAGTTTATGATATAGCCAAAAGCATAGCTACAAAAAAAGAGACAAAATACTACGATATAGAGGTGCTGACAAAAGAAAAAAAAGATAGTATCCAAAATATATTTACAAAATATCCAAACTTTTTGATAAACAATATATCGCTAGGCTTGGGGGCTTTGAAGTTGATGGATATAGATGTAGATATAAAAGATATACAAAATATCAAATTTCCCGGCAGATACGAACGATTAGCAGACAATATCATAGCAGATGTAGGACACAACAGCTTGTCGGCTATGGCTATGGTGGATTATGTATCAGCAGATACATATCTCATATACAATTGTCTAGCAGATAAGGATTTTAAAACCAGTTTAAGTATATTGAAACCAAAGATCAAAAAGATCTATATATATGCTATAGAGGACAAAAGAGCGATAGATATACAGATACTTACAGATGGCATAACCGCTCTAGGCATACCGTGGGCGATGTATGATATTGATGTGATAAAAAATAAAAACGATTTTCTCGTGTACGGCTCGTTTGCCGTGGTGAGAGATTTTATAAAAGGAGAAAATTGGAAACAACAAATATAGGACTATGGGCGAAGATAAAAGAGGACTTTAGCCTGCCAAAAAAAAATGACCCAGCCCTCACATCGAAGTTTGAGGTATTTTTCAACTATCCCGGAGTTTGGGCGGTGGTAAATTATAGAGTAGCAAACAGTTTGTATACCAAAAACTTCAAAAGATTATCAAGATTTATAAGTGGTATCAGTCAAATACTCACCAACATAGACATACACCCTGCTTGTAGTATAGGTAGGCGAGTATTTATAGACCATGGGTTTGGAGTGGTTATAGGACAAACGGCGATAATCCATGACGATGTGCTGATATATCAAGGTGCGACTCTAGGCGGAGTGAGCTTAAGCTGTGGCAAACGACACCCCACGGTGCATAGCTTCACTACTATAGGAGCAGGAGCGAAAGTGCTAGGCGATATCACTATAGGACAACATGCAAAGATAGGAGCAAACTCTGTTGTAGTCAGCGATGTGCGAGCAAACTGCACGGCTATCGGTGTGCCTGCACGAGTAGTGAAACAAAAACGAACCAGCAAGAGCGATGAGATATCGCATGACCACAATAAACTACCAGATATATCCAAACAGATGTTTGCCTATCTTATCAAACGAGTAGCCATACTAGAACAAGCAGTAAAAATACAGGACAATATAGATATATCAAAAGAGGACAAAGAGCTAGAAAAGATATATAAAAACTTCATAACTGCTATGAAACAATAGATGAGTCTAAAACAAAAGCTACAAAAATATGGCCTAATATATGATGATATATTTTATGAAAAGATAGAAAAATACAAAAATATATTTAAAACATGGGGAGCGACACACAACTTGACTGCTAGTATAGATGATGGGTTTATAGATGAAAATATAGTTGATAGTTTGTTTGTGTTGAGGTCTATAGATATAGCAGGTAGTTTCGCCGATATTGGCACAGGAGCTGGATATCCCGGACTCATACTAGCTATCGCTATGCCAGATATAGAGTGCTATCTCATAGAACCACACAAAAAAAAGTCAGCGTTTCTAAGCTTTGTAATCCAAAGTTTGGAGATAAAAAATATAAAAGTCCTATCAAAAAAGGTCCAACTATGTGGCGATATATCGGCAAGATATATCACTAGCAGAGCTGTCACAAATATAAAAGAACTTCTAAATATGTGTGAAAATATAGCTCATAGCGACACTATATATCTGCTATACAAAGGAAGTAGCTACAAAAATGAGCTAAAAGATATAGACAAAAATATAGAAGTGATAAGAGGGCTTGACAACAGACGATATATAGTTTTGTCATAGGATTAAGAAATATTTGATAAAATTATAAAAAATGGAAAAAAGATGAAAATAGAACTAGAAAATATAGGTGCTTTGAAAAAAGCGACAGTCAAGATAGATGGCTTGACCGTGATAGCTGGTGAAAATGATACTGGCAAAAGCACACTGGGAAAAGCTTTGTATTATGGCTTGAGAGTTCTCAAGATAGCTCATAGTCAAGCCCATACAGAAAGCTTTGCATTTGAGCATATGAATGCTATACAAAAAAGTGCAGAGATATTTAATGTAAATATAGCAAAAGGTACCAATACTGATTTTCTTATAGGAAATAAAATAGACATAGTTATTGATGGTGTGATAGTGCCTACAATAATAGCAGATGGCACAAAATCTTATGATAATATAAAACAAAAATTAAAAAAATTAAAAAAAGTTCCAAATGTCTTATTTGCAGAAACGCCGATTTGCTTAAATTTTTTTGAATTTTTTAACGATGTAAACACTATAGAAAAAAGAGTAAATAGCTACGGAGAAGATATATCTATAGATAGACCTCATTTGTTGTTTGATTTGGATTATCATCTAAAGATAAAACAAAAAAATAGTGAGGCATATTTTGTGCATGAGGAGATTAAAAATATTATAGATGGCGAGTTTGTAGTAGATGATATGGGAAAACTCATATTTTTTAAAAATAATAAAAAAATAGATATCGTAAATACTGCTACAGGTATCAAAGCATTTGGTGTATTGCAGATATTGTCAAAAAACAATCATCTAAATAAAAACAGTGTGCTAGTGCTTGATGAGCCAGAAGTTCACTTGCATCCAAAGTGGCAGTTGGATATGGCAAAAATCATCGCACAACTTGTGGCAAATGGTGTTAAGATAGTTGTAAATTCACACAGTCCATATATGATAGAGGCACTCAAAAGATATAGCGACAAAGAAGACCTACAAGACAAAAGCAACTTTTATCTAGCAGAAAATGGTGTCATAGAAGACAAAAGTAATCTAAAAAGAATATATGAGAAACTTTCAGAACCATACGATGAATTTGATAAGATGGATAGTGATGTTTTAAATGCCAAATAAATACAATCTGTATGATATATTAAAAAACCAATACAAAAAAACTATATCTACACTAAAAGCAACAAGCTTGGATGATAGAAAGAGAAATAAGCAAACTTTTTTTTGTCAGGATGATAGCTTGGAGGTTTTTGATTTTGACAAAATAAAAGATATTGTATATAAAAACCAAAAAGCATACAAATCTCCAGATGCGATATATATAAAAAAGAAAAATGTTTTTATTATAGAGTTTAAAAATCAAAATCCATGTGATATTGACTCAAGTGCTATGAAAGAAAAACTTGGTATGCCTGTCGATTTTTTCACAAAACAAATTCCCAATCTAAAAGATTATATATTTGTATTTTGTTTAGTATATAAAGAACAAAGTCAATCAAAAATATCACAACGATACAAGCAAGGATTACAGATAAAAGCATGCTGTGATCTAGAAGATGAAAACATAAATAACTTAAATAATTTTTACAATACAATAATCACAAAAGATATAGAATATTATAAAAATAATTTTTCACAACTAAAATGCTAAACTTTAAGAATATTTGGATAATATAACACAAAAGGAAAAAAATGCAAGACAATCCCATATTGGTGCTGGATTTTGGCAGTCAATATACACAGCTCATCGCAAAAAGTTTGAGAAAGCTAGGATACTATACTTTGATATGCCCATATTTTGAAAATATAGAGACCATAAAACAACTCAACCCAAAAGGTATAATCCTAAGCGGCGGACCAGCTAGTGTATATGACAAAGATGCCTACAAAATAGATGATGAGATATATGATATGGGCTTGCCTGTGTTTGGTATATGCTATGGTATGCAACTTATCGTCCATAGATTTGGTGGCACAGTAGTTAGAGCAGATCATCACGAATACGGTAAAGCAGAGCTAAAGATAACAACACCAAACAATATATTCAAAAACTTTACAGACCATACAGTGTGGATGTCTCACAGTGACAAAGTATCAAAGCTACCAGATGGCTTTGAAGTCATAGCATCTAGCAAAAACTCACCATATGCTATGATAGAAAACAAAACCAAAAATATATATGCATGTCAGTTTCATCCAGAAGTGACACACTCAGCAGATGGCGATAAAATACTTCAAAATTTTGCAAAAGATATATGTGGATGTGAGCGAAGCTGGACTATGGGAAACTTTGCAAAGCAAACCATACAAGATATACAGGCAAAAGTAACAAACAAAAAGGTGCTATGTGCCGTAAGTGGCGGAGTAGATAGCTCGGTTGTAGCTACTATACTACACGAAGCTATAGGCGAAAACTTGATATGTGTATTTGTAGACAATGGATTGCTAAGAGAAAACGAAGCAACACAAGTGCAAGATATGTATAAGCAAATCGGTATAAAACTTATAACCATAGATGCTACAAAACTATTTTTGGATAGACTAGATGGTATAATTGACCCAGAAAAGAAACGCAAAATCATAGGCAAGACATTTATAGACCTGTTTGCCACAGAAGCCGAAAAACACGATGGCATAGAGTTTCTAGCTCAAGGCACATTGTATACCGATATTATAGAGTCAGTGTCGGTCAAAGGTCCTAGCAAGACTATCAAGTCTCACCACAATGTAGGCGGACTACCAGAAAATCTAAACTTCAAGCTCATAGAACCACTCAAAGAGATATTTAAAGACGAAGTGCGACTTCTAGGAGCTGAGATAGGTTTAAGCCCACAGATGATAGGCAGACATCCGTTTCCTGGACCCGGACTGGCTATACGAATCATGGGTAGTGTAGATAGAGCTTCACTAGATATATTAAGAGCAAGCGATACTATACTTATAGATGAGCTACGATCAAGCGGATATTATGACAAAACATGGCAAGCATTTGTAGTGCTACTAAATGTCCGCTCTGTAGGAGTCATGGGTGACAACAGAACCTACGACAACACTATCTGTGTGCGAATAGTAGATGCCGTAGATGGTATGACGGCTACATTTTCAAAAGTTCCTTTTGATATACTTGAAGTCGTCAGCCGTAGAATTATAAATGAAGTAGAAGGTATAAACAGAGTAGTATATGATATTAGCTCCAAACCACCTGCTACTATAGAGTGGGAGTAGCAAGTGATACAAGATGGACATAAAAATAACCGCCTAAAGATAACTAGCGACATAGAGAGTTTGAGCTTGCCTCCACTAGGCGATAACTTGTATTATTATGAATACAAAACCAAAGCACTCATAAACAAGATAGACCAAGGGGCAGACCAAGAGTCGCCAGAGTTTATAGCTCTATACAATACATTTGTAGGTGGTTTGTATGAAAATATCATATACGAACACTTGATGATATATGCCAAAAACAACAGATATATAGACAGGTTTATTTTAAAAGGTCCGCATCAAGACGACCATAGAAATATAAAAAATGGTTTTTTGATGGACAACAAATCACAAATAGTTTTCAAATCCGGCTACAAAGATATAAGTGAGTTTGATGCTATGTTTTTCTCCAAAGATTCTGTCTATTTTGTAGAGATGACAGTGGTCAAAAATACAATTGATTTACGAAAACGGCTCAAAAAGAAAAGGTCGCTACTGAGACTTCTTTTTCCTAGATTAAATATACGATGTTTGGTCGTAGTCACCAAAGAAGCTATGGGGCTACATATGTTTCCTGACTTTTGCACTATCTGGACTACCGATACTATAGATGTGTATCCTGTGTTAGAAAAGATACGAGATAAAAACTTTGTCAAACAACCTCTCCAGAAGCAGCAAGATCCAAAGATGGTAGACATATACAGCATAGAGGTTAGCAACTTCAAATACTACTCAACTATCAAGTGGATACTATATAAGTTAAGCACATTTACAAATGTACCGGCTCAAGTTGAGTTTCTCAAGTCAAAAAATGTAGAGAACTATTTTAATATCTACTCAAAGATATTTATATCTTTTATCAGCAAAGAAAAGTTCAGCGAAATATATTTTGATAAGCTAGACAGTCTCAAAGAGCTCATGACAAAAGAGTTTATAGATGACCGTGTCTATGTAGCAGTGGAAAAATCATATCAAGACGACTACAAGCTAGTCTATTATGTCCAATACGACAAAAAACTCAAAAAAATAGAACAAAACGAAAAAGGATTTAAGACAAGCGACAAACAGCCCAAAGGATTCACATACTCGGAGATAAAATTTTTGAAACATCAATTTAAAGAAAAAAACAGGATGACAATAAAAGATATAAAATTGTTCAAGGGATTATTATGATAAGTTTAAAAGATGCTATAAGTTTAGATAAAAATGGTCTCATAGTGCTATATGAAATGCTAGACGACAACATAGCAAAAGGCTCACAATACGGAGCATATATAGAGCAGTTGAAAAATGAAAAAATTCAAAAGCTACACAGCGGAGTGCCGATAGCTATAAAAGATATTATCAATGTCAAAGGTCAAGCGATGAGTTGTGCTAGCAATATATTAGACGGCTACATAGCCCCATACAATGCTACAGTCATACAGAAGCTTCTAGCACACGGTTTAGCTCCTTATGGTAGAGCAAATATGGACGAATTTGCTATGGGTAGCGACACTACTAGTGGATATTTTGGCAAGACGACAAATCCACACGACAGCACCAAAACTGCAGGTGGAAGTAGTGGCGGAAGTGCCTGCGCGGTAGCTAGCGGACAAGCCGTAGCAGCACTAGGCACAGACACAGGCGGTAGCATACGACAGCCTGCGAGTTATTGTGGAGTGGTAGGTATGAAACCTACATATGGTAGAGTTTCACGATATGGTATCACGGCTTATTCATCTTCGCTTGACCAGTGTGGTCCTATCACAAACGATGTCCAAGATAGTGCGATATTGTATGATATTATTAGCGGATATGACAAAAATGACAGCACCAGTGCAAATATAAAAAACGACCCCATAGCACCAAAGATAGATAGTAAACGAAAGCTCAAGATAGCTATAGTAGACCAGTTTTTGGACGATGCTAGTGAGGATATCAAAAAGGCATTTTATGATGTGGTGGAGCTACTCAAAAAAGATGGACACGAGATAATAAACCAAACCATGATGGATACTCAAAAGCATATATCGGCTTATTATATAGTAGCAACTGCAGAAGCCAGCGCAAACTTAAGTCGATACGATGGTGTGAGATATGGCAACCAACAGCCGGCAAATAACTTAAAAGAGTTGTATCAAAACACCAAGTCAAAAGGATTTGGCAAGGAGGTTCAAAAGCGGATATTGTTAGGGTCGTTTGTGTTAAGCAGTGGGTATTATGATGCCTACTATATCAAAGCACAGAAAACAAGACATATCATCAAAGATGAGTTTGAGACTATATTTCAAACAGCAGACCTGATACTCTCACCAGTAGCACCAACCACAGCTCCTGTCATAGGAGCATACAAAAGCTCACTTGATATGTATTTAAGCGACATATACACGATATCGGCAAATCTAGCGGGGCTACCTGCTATATCTGTGCCTGTATCCAAAGACACGAGCGGTATGCCGATAGGTTTGCAGCTCATAGGCAGAGCATTTGACGAGCAAACCGTATTTGACGGAGCAAAAAGAGTAGAAGAGCTAGTAAATTATAAGGACAAAAAATGAAATTATCAAAAAGAGTAGACAGGTTATCGCCATCTATGACGATAGCAATATCGACACTGGCAAACGAGTTAAAAGCACAAGGCAAAGATATACTTAGCTTCAGCGCAGGAGAGCCAGACTTTGACACACCACAAGCTATCAAAGATGAGGCATCTGCTTCGCTACAAAGAGGCGAGACCAAATACACAGCGGTAGATGGCACAGTTGAGGTAAAAACAGCTATCAAAAACAAACTTAAAAGAGAAAATGGTTTGGAGTATGACCTAGATGGTATCATGGTAAATGTAGGAGCTAAGCATAGTTTGTTTAATATCTTTCAAGCTTTGGTAGACCACGGCGATGAGGTTATAGTGCCAGCTCCGTATTGGGTTACTTATCCAGAGTTAGCAAAATATTGCGGAGCAGAACCTGTGATAATCGACACAGACGACAAGGCAAACTTCAAGATCACCCCAAAGCAACTAAAAGATGCTATCACAGACAAGACAAAGATATTGATACTCACGACACCATCAAACCCTACAGGAGCGGTCTATAGCAGACAAGAGCTAGAAGGTCTAGCAGAAGTTTTAAAAGACACAAATATAACAATAGTCAGTGATGAGATGTATGAAAAGCTGGTTTATGATGGCACGAAGTTTGTAAGTGTAGCATCTATAAGTGATGATATGTTTGCTAGAACCATCACAGTAAATGGCTTGAGTAAATCGGTCGCTATGACTGGCTGGCGGTTTGGGTATTTGGCTACAGCCGATAAAGATCTACAAAAAGCTATGAAAAAACTTCAAAGCCAAAGCACCTCAAATATCAACTCTATGACTATGGCGGCATCGATAGTAGCACTAGATGGCAAAGTAGATGATGATATAGAAAATATGAGAAAAGAGTTTGAAACCAGGAGAAACATAGCATTTGAGATGTTTAACAACATAGAGGGTCTATCGGTGCAGAAGCCAGATGGGGCATTTTATCTCTATGTAAACATAGAAAAGATAGAAAAAGATAGCCTAAAGTTTTGTGAGCAACTGCTAGAACAAACAGGAGTGGCATGTGTACCAGGTGTGGCATTTGGACTAGATGGATATATTCGGTTTTCGTTTGCTACAAGTTTGCCTAATATCAAAGAGGGTATAGACCGTATAGAAAATTATATAAAGGAGAGAGCATGACAAAAATAGCGATAAATGGACTAGGTAGGATAGGGCGATGTGTAGCAAAGATAGTAGCCAGTAGAGACGATCTCCAGCTAGTAGCGGTCAATGCTACAGGCGAGGAGCATATGATACAATACAACTTGCGATACGACTCAGTGCATGGAGTAGATGAGACTATAGAGGTCAAAGATGGCTATGTCCATATCGGCAAAGAGAAAGCACAGCTTTTTTCATATAGAGACCCATCAAAGATAGATTTCGCCTCATGTGGAGCGGATGTGGTGCTAGAGTGTACTGGAGCATTTTTGACCAGTGAACTGGTGCGACCGTTTATAGACAATGGTATCAAAAAAGTAGTCATGTCAGCTCCAGCCAAAGATGATACACCTACATATGTGATAGGAGTAAACGACAGCGACTACAAAGGCGAACAGATAGTATCAAATGCCTCATGCACTACAAATGCACTTGCACCCATAGCCAAAGTGCTGGACGATAACTTTGGTATAACAGAAGCTCTCATGACGACTATCCACTCATATACAGGAAGCCAACCAATACTAGATAGCAAACATAGCACCGATCCGCGAAAATCCAGAGCAGGAGCGATAAACTTGATACCAGCATCTACAGGAGCTGCTAGAGCTATATCAAAAGTGTTGCCAAACTTAGCAGGCAAGATAAACGGACAAGCCGTGCGAGTGCCTACACCAAATGTATCTATGGTGGATTTGACTGTATATCTAAAGAGGTCCGTGACAGTTGATAGCATAAACCAAGCACTCACAAAAGCATCACAAACTGCGATGAAAGGTATATTGGGTATAGATGATATGAGACGAGTTAGTAGTGATTTTGTAGGTTCAAGTTATAGCACAGTAGTGCCACTAGACACTACGCAAGTAGCTTCAAACAATATGGCAAAGGTGCTAAGCTGGTATGACAACGAGTGGGGATATAGCACCAGACTAGTAGATATGGCAGTGAAAATCTGCCACTAGTTGTTATGGATTATATAATCACAAGCTATATAACCAAAATAATACCTATTTGTGAGAAACTTTAATCATATTATGATATAATTTATAACTTAAAAAAAAGGAGCCGATATGTTTAAACAAACTATCAAAATAATCGCAGTGTTGTCTGTCGTTTTATTTGCATCAACGGGATGTGAACAAAAACAAAAGACTGAAGAAAAGCCAGCTAAAGTGGTCGAAAAAAAGGCAGAAGCACCTTCAAAAGGTAACTTCGCTACTATAGGAACTGGTGGAGTCACTGGTGTGTATTACCCATCGGGTGGAGCTATATGTAGACTTGTTAACAAAAACAAAAAAGAACATGGTGTTAGATGTAGTGTAGAATCAACAGGTGGTTCAGTGTACAATATCAACACTATAAGAGCAGGAGAGCTTGACTTAGGTGTAGCTCAATCAGACTGGCAGTTTCATGCATACAATGGCACTAGCAAGTTCAAAGACAAAGGTGCATTTAAAGAGCTTCGGTCAGTATTTTCACTTCATGCAGAACCATTTACTATGGTAGCTAGAAAAGACTCAGGTATCAAAAATCTTGACGATATCAAAGGCAAAAGAGTAAATATAGGAAATCCAGGTTCGGGGCAACGTGGAACTATGGAGATACTTATGAAAGCAAAAGGTTGGGACAAATCAACATTTGCACAAACTTCAGAGCTAAAAGCAGCAGAGCAAGCAAAAGCACTATGTGATAACAAAATCGATGTTATGGTATATGTGGTTGGGCATCCATCTGGAGCTATCAAAGAGGCTACTACTACATGTGAAAGTACACTTGTAAATGTAACAGGACCAGAAGTTGACAAGCTAATAGCAGACAACGATTACTACAGAGCAGCAAAAATACCTGCTGGTATGTATATAGGTAATCCTAATGATACTGCTACATTTGGTGTAGGGGCTACAGTTGTAACTTCAGCTAAAGTGCCAGAAAAAGTTGTATACAATATCGTAAAAGCGGTATTTGAAAACTTTGATGCATTTAAAAAGTTTCACCCAGCATTTGCTCATCTTACAAAGGAACAGATGATCAAAGACAGTTTATCGGCTCCACTACATGATGGTGCAGTTAAATACTACAAGGAAGCTGGCTTGATGTAAGCTAGTTTTTCTCATCTTGGTTATCTTAACCAAGATGAGGAGGTTTCAAATTTAAAATAAAGTATCATAATTTGATATTTTATTTTGAGTTTTTTGGTCTTTGATATCTTTTGAAGTTCATATATTCTCATATTTTTATAAAGGATGACAAATGAGCAAAGAGATCAATGTGAACCAATACGAGATAGGCACTAGAGAGCCATCTAACAAACTAGTAACCAATTTTATAATATATCTAGCGATAACTTGGTCGCTATTTCAACTATATATATCATCGCCATTAGTTTTGGAGTTTACCCCTTGGATGAATATAGATATGGTCAAGAAGTTTCACCTTATATTTGCTGGATTTTTAGCTTATTTAACTTATGTGCCATATAAAAGAGCGCCATCTGCTCATATACCTATATATGACTGGATTTTGGGTGCTTTGCTGATAGTCTCTGTGTTGTATTTTATGTTTGAGCAACTTTTTGCGCCTGTGGCATTTGAGATGAGACTAGGAGTGCCAAATCAGACAGATATACTGTTTGCTATTATCGGTTTGGTGCTGTTGCTTGAGGCGACTAGACGGTCACTTGGACCACCGCTTATGATAGTGGCGACTTTAGCTGTAGTATATGCTTGGCTTGGAGCTGGAGATTATGGTGGGGCATCTGTATCTAAGATAGTTTCTCATATGTGGATCACTACTGAAGGAGCCTTTGGTATAGCTATTGGTGTGTCTGCATCTATGGTGTTTTTGTTTGTGCTATTTGGTAGTTTGCTAGACAGAGCAGGAGCTGGTAACTACTTTATAAAAGTAGCTTTTGCACTTATGGGACACTTTCGTGGTGGTCCTGCTAAAGCCGCCGTTGTAAGCTCAGCTATGACTGGTATGATATCAGGCTCATCGATAGCAAATGTGGTAACCACTGGCACATTTACTATACCGCTTATGAAAAAAGTAGGATTTAGTAAAGAAAAAGCTGGTGCCATTGAGGTGGCATCTTCTACAAATGGACAACTAACTCCTCCTATCATGGGAGCTGCCGCTTTTTTGATGGTGGAGTATGTGGGCATACCATTTATAGAGATCATCAAACATGCATTTCTACCAGCTGTCATATCATATATCGCTTTGATATATATAGTGCATTTAGAAGCCAAAAAAGCCGATATGAAAGGACTTCCAAGAAAGTTTAAGATGGACAAATGGGGCAAGCTCATAGGAGTGCTATCTGTCGTATCGGTGATAGGATTTTTGACATTTGTGTTGCCTCCGTTGTTGGAGTTTATCAAGTCAATAAGTGGTGAAAATTATCTAGTAGCAGTGCTAGGAGTTGTGGGATTGTTGTATATTTATCTAGTATATATAGCCTCAAGAGTGCCTGACTTGGATACAGATGAGCTAGAACATTTACCACAAGTTAGACCTACTGTGCTGTCTGGGTTGCACTTTTTGTTGCCTATCGTTGTGTTGGTGTGGCTGTTGACTTATGAGCGACTTTCACCTGATTTGTCGGCATTTTGGGCGACTGTGTTTATGGTGTTTATCATGCTAACTCAAAAACCTATCTTGGACTTCTTTCGCAAAAAAGTCAATGTATTTGGACGAGTTAAAGATAGTTTCAAAGACCTAAAAGCTGGATTGATATCTGGAGCTTCAAATATGGTAGGCATAGGAGTTGCGACTGCAGTCGCTGGTCTCATCGTAGGCACAGTGACACTCACTGGCATAGGTCAAGTAGTCATAGGTTTGGTTGAGACGGTTAGTGGCGGAAATATATTTATCATACTTCTCTTGACAGCGGTTATAAGCTTGATATTGGGTATGGGATTGCCTACTACTGCCAACTATATAGTGGTATCATCTCTTATGGCTCCAGTTATAGTGAGCTTAGGTGCTTCTGCTGATATAGCTATACCACTCATAGCCGCACATATGTTTGTGTTTTATTTTGGTATATTAGCCGATGATACTCCGCCAGTGGGACTAGCCGCATTTGCTGCCGCCGCCATATCCAAAGGCGACCCTATCAAAACAGGTATTCAAGGCTTCACATATGATATGAGGACGGCCATATTGCCGTTTATGTTTATATTTAATACACAGCTTCTCATGATAGATATTGACCATATTTTTGAGTTTATTATGGTAGTAGTTAGTTCTATAGTTGCTATGCTCATATTTGCAGGTGCCACACAAGGGTATTGGATAGCAAGAAATAGATGGTATGAGACTATAGCTTTACTTATTTTGACATTTTTGCTGTTTAGACCTGGATTTATATGGGACAAGATACACCCACCATATGATGAGTTAGATGGTGTGATGATATTTGAAGTAGCTAAAAACCAACCAAAAGATGAACGACTCCAGTTTGTAGTCAGTGGCACTACTATAGACGATATAGATAGGACATATACATTTTCTGTGGATCTAAAAGATGGTGCTACAGGCAAAGAGAGACTGCTAAACTCTGGACTTATGATGGATACTATAGATGGGCGAGCAGAGATTATGATGGTAAATCCAGGTATTAGCAAACAGATGGAAGCTATCAAAGTAGCCGGAGTTGATAGTGGTTGGACTATAGACAAAGTCAAAGTAAAAGCAGATAGGATTAGCAAACAGATATTGTTTATACCGCTATTTATGATGATATTTTTCATAGGATATATTCAGGCAAAAAGATTGAAGAGAGAAACAAACCAAAAACATGCGATATGATTGCTTAAAAACCTCTAAAATAGTTTAGAGGTTTTTGAGTTGTTTATCCATATTGATATAGATACATTTTTTGCATCCGCTCACAGAATAGGCACAGATATATACGATAATATACCTATAGCCGTGGGTGGCAGGAGCAATCTTGGTATATTTGATACAGCCAAGCAACACCGCAAACTTAGCCGTATAGATGGGGCATTTTCTAGTTCAATATTAAGCTACAACACAAACAAAAGTTTCGAAGAGTATTTTATAGACAAAGATGGTAGAACTAGAGGTATCATCACCACAGCATCGTATGAAGCTAGAGCTTATGGTGTCAAAACTGCCATGAGTGTAGCAGAGGCCTTGAGAGTTTGCCCTGTGTTAAAGGTGCTACCACCAAACTATCCCCTGTATCACGAGCTGTCATATAAGCTTAAAAATATACTCCTAGAGCATATACCAGCTATAAGCCAGTTTAGTATAGATGAGTTTTTTTGTGATATATCTGGCTATATAGATGACGACAAGGCAGAGCAGTTTGCCCTAAATCTACAAAATATTATCACAAAAGAGCTTCACATACCTGTATCTATGGGTATATGCAAAGCAAAAATGCTATCAAAAGTAGCTACCAACTATGCCAAACCTTATGGTGTGAGATATATAAAACATGACCGTATAGATAAGTTTATAGAGGATATACCTATAGTAAAGTTTCCCGGTATCGGTCGAGGATATTTTCGTAAGTTATCACAGCTAAATATCAAAACTTTGCTAGACATAAAACAACACAAAGAGACACTGTATAAGTGGGGCAAACACGGAGTATGGCTATACAAAGCTACTCAAGGTATGGACATAGACAAGCTATCAACACAGACAACAGCCAAAAAGTCCATAGGATTGGGCAGGACATTTGACCCCATACAAAGTAGAGATGAGATACGAAGACGACTTATGATATTGTGTAGGCATATAAACTTTTTGTGCTATAACCAAAAGCTATATCCTAGAATCTATGAGCTGAAAATCATGTATCAATATGGCGACAAACAAAAGTCAAACTACAAATCACACGAGCCATACAGCGAAAAAAATTTCAAACAAATAGTAGCAGAACTTTTCTCACAAATAGATACAAACATAAGCAGAGCTATAATCCAGCTAAATATCACAGTATCACAGCTACAACCCACACAATCTACCGACAATCTATTTTCACACGGCACAGTAGATATAGACAAGACTACACACAACATACGACAAAAATATGGTATAGATATATTGAAAACAGGAGCAGAGATGTAGATGATCGTCAAATTCATCATATAAATAGAGATAATACAAGAAAAAAAAGATATAATACTCAAAAGGAGAAATTATGAATATGTTTATAAAATATTTAGTAGTGTTGGCAGTGTTGTCAACTTCGATGATGGCAGTGAGCGATGCCGAGTTTGAGGCGATGAAAAAGAAAATCAACTCACTAGAAAAGCAGGTATCAAACAACAAAAGACTAGCAGGAGCGGACAATCTAAAGTGGAGTGTGGATTTTCGCACAGCGGTAGACCAGATAGAATACAAGATGGCAGACGAAAACACTACTTTTAAAAATGATGCACTTCTCACCAACAGATTGTGGTTAAATGCTGTTTATGCACCTACAGACAATATGTCGTTTCGTGCGAGGTTATCATATCTCAAGGCTTATGGAGCAGGCACACAAGGTAGTCAAAGAAACGGTGGCAACGGTGGATTTGACTGGGTGACAAATGAAAATGCCCACGACAGCAACTCTCTCAATGTCAAACAGGCATTTTGGCTATATCGCAACAATACATTTCTAGGAGCCGATATACCATGGACAGCTAGTATAGGCAGACGACCAGCAACCGATGGTTTGCTAGCTAACTATAGAGAGGATATGAACAGACAATCCGCTCTAGCTCATACAGTCAATGTAGAGTTTGATGGTGCTAGTTTCAGGTGGAATCTTGATAAAGTTATACCACTAACTGGTAGCTGGATAAAGCTATGTCTAGGACGAGGTATCACAAATGCCAAGCCACGATTTAACGGTGCCGATGCAGACTACTCAAATGACGACACACAGCATAGCGACAGCAATATGGCAGGAGTGATATTGGTGCCATATGACGATGGTCAATACTCGCTGCACATGAACTATGCCACAGCTAACAATCTTATAGGATACAAAATGAGCGATAAGATGGACAATGGACAAATAGATGATGGCTTTATAAATCACGGTGGCATGAGCTGGGCTACAGCTCTTGTCAAAGTAGATGGTATAGGCGATGAGATAAGCGATTTTCTAGATGATACTACATTTTTCGTATCTTTTGCACAAAGCAAAAGCGATCCAAATGAAGACAATATGGCTTCTGGTGACTATATGCTTGGAAGTCAAGACGAAGAGACAGGCACATCTACTTGGGTAGGTCTCATCATGCCGGATATATTTAGTGACGATGGCAAAATCGGGCTTGAGTGGAACAAAGGTAGCAAATATTGGAGAAGTATGACTTATGGTGAGGATACTATGATAGGTAGCAAGATAGCTGCCCGTGGCACGGCAGTAGAAGCTTACTATACCAAACCATTGACCAAAGCGTTGAGTGCTAGTATCCGATACACCAGTATCAAATACGACTACAGCGGAAGCAATGGATTTTTTGGAAGTGCTTCAGCTCCTGTAGAGTTGTCAAAAGATATGCAAGGTGCTAGCAATTATGTAGCCGAAGCTACAGATTTGCGAGCATATTTACGATATAGATTTTAGTATCTTATAGATTTAGGACACTTTTTGGGTGTCCTAAAAATACAACTATCTATCTAGTTAATTTTAAATATTAAATTTTGAATGTTGACAATCTATCAAGAACCATGGACTGGTTAATTTTAAATATTGACAATCTATAATTGTCCTCAGTTGTTTGTTGAGTATATATTCTCACTCCTATTTACTATTTTATG
>JAOZMC010000037.1 GCA_029934475.1 Arcobacteraceae bacterium | reverse complement strand
TATCTAGCAAACCAATAAAATGTCTCAATATTGCCCCTCTTGCCAGATAGTTTGCTTGTCTGTTTTTGTTTTAGTCGCCAGTTTAGCCTAGCTGTCATCTGTTCAAACTCTTTTTTGCACACGGCTATTTGCTCCATATCTACGACCACTCCATGGCGGTCTCTTTTGGTAGTCGCACCTACTTCAAACTGCGGTTTGTATAGCAACACCAAGTCAGCACAAAAATATCTATCTATAGTATCTATGATATTTTTGATAGCTATAAACGACACATCACACACGACTATATCATATCGTTTGTCGCTTTTAAACTGCCGTATATCTGTGTTTTCATAGAGTTTGACTTTGTCCTTTGTCCGTATGCTCTCATCTAGCTGGTCACTTCCTACATCTACACAATCCACACCAGATATACCCAAGCCCAACAACACTTCAGTAAATCCACCAGTAGAAGAGCCTATATCTAGTGCCGTCTTGCCTTGTAGCGGTATAGGATTTTCATACAAAAACTGCTCGAGCTTATAGCCAGAACGACTGACAAACTGTCTGCTATCACTGACAGTTATATCCATATTTTCATCGGTTTTGGTGGAGCATTTGTCTACTATCTTGCCATCTATTGACACTTTGCCACTATTTATAAGCTCTTGGGCTTTGTTTCTACTTTTTATGCCATATTTTGCTACAAGAGTGCTATCCAATCTCATATGGGTCGCTTATATATCCGCTTATAGCACTATATGCTGCCACTGCTGTATTTGAGAGATATACCTTTGATGACCTGCTACCCATACGACCTACGAAGTTTCTGTTGGTTGTAGAGATACACACTTCATCATCGCCCAATATACCCATATATCCACCCAAACATGCTCCACATGTAGGGTTGCTGACGACCGCACCTGCATCTATGAGCTTGTCTATGTAGCCTAGCTTTGTAGCTGTTTGTAGTATCTTTTGAGTTCCTGGAGTGACTATCATACGAGTATGTCTGGCTATCTTTTTGCCATCTAGTATTTGTGAAGCTGTAGCTAGGTCACTTAGCCGTCCGTTGGTGCAGCTACCTACAAACACTTGATCTACTTTGATATGGTCTGCAACTGCCTTTGATATTGACTTGCCATTTGATGGCAAAAACGGATATGCCACCACAGGCTGCAAAGCAGATACATCTATGTGTAAAGTCTGGCAATATGAAGCACCGCTATCACTATAAAACTCTTTTGGTTTGTCTCTTAGAGTTTTGTCCTTGAGAAACTCTCTAGTGATATCATCTACAGCTACTATACCACTTTTTGCTCCTGCTTCTATAGCCATATTGCACAAACTAAATCTATCGTCCATAGACAAGTAGGCTATAGTATCGCCTGTAAATTCTAGCGTTTTATACAATGCCCCATCTACACCCAATATACGGATTATCTCCAGTATCAAGTCCTTGCCAGTGGTATATTTGCCCGGTTTGCCACTAAACACTACTTTGATACTTTGTGGCACTTTAAACCAGTTTTCACCAGTGATCATAGCATACGATAGATCGGTGCTACCCATACCAGTAGCAAATGCCCCCAAAGCTCCGTGTGTACAAGTGTGACTGTCTGCTCCTATGATGACATCACCAGGTATCACCAAGCCCTTTTCTGGCAAAAGTGCATGCTCTATGCCCATATCTTTTTCATCGAAAAAATGTTTTAGCTTATGTTTGTCGGCAAAGACACGACTGATCTTCGCTTGATTTGCACTGGCTATATCCTTGGCAGGTATAAAGTGGTCAAGAACTATACAAAAGCCATCTGGATTTGCTAGGCTTTTAGCTCCACTATCCTCAAATGCTTTGATAGATATTGGGGTGGTGATGTCATTACCTATCGTCATATCGATAGGTGAGTTTATAATCTCATCTGCATACACCTTTTTGCCTATGTGAGAGCTGAAAATCTTTTCTGTGATCGTTTGTGGCATATTTGTCCTTTTGTTTCTGTTTTGACAAATTGTATCCAAATAAACTTAAATTTATAAACGATGACAACAATGCAAATAATTTAAGCTTGTTTGGATAAAATTTTGCATAATTTTAAAATAGTTATTTGATAATTTTAGCACAATAATAAAATCATGCTACTTATCAAGATTATGAATTATCGGTAGATATAAAAACAAGTATAGTAAGTGGAACTATGTCAAAACGAGCATTAAAGATGATTTTTAAATGGCTAAAACTGCATAGAGATGAACTTTTAGAATATTGGTCTTTGGCACAAGACAGAAAAGCTTTGCTCAAGATTAGCCCACTACAATGAGGAGATTGATATGTTTATACATGTAAAAAAAGCGACACATATTTTAGATTATGAACTACAGCTAATATTTAGCAACAACGAAGTCAAAAAAGTAGATCTCAAAGACGAGCTATATGGCGAGGTGTTCGAACCACTAAAAGACAAAGATTTTTTCAAAGATTTTTTCATATCACACAACACTATCGAGTGGAAAAATGGAGCAGATTTTGCTCCTGAATTTTTGTACGAAATAGGACAAAAAGTCTAGTAAGGTGCCAAAACCCAAACACAACATCACAAAAACTACGACGCAACTTCCAAATACTATATGTTTGCTTATTATTATTTTTCATCATCCAAAAGATATGGTAAATTTTCAGCATTTTTGTCAGAGACTATCGATTTGCCTGTTTGTTTTTCTATCTCAAGTCTAGCTTTCCTGGCTGCGTTGCCTCCTTTTCTTGCTATATCCTTGTTTTCCTCTAGTCCTTGAGGCTTTTTCTCTTTTGATATCTCTGTGGTAGATGCTTCTGCTAGCATATTTAGCACCAGCTCCAAGTTTGTCATGTTGTCTCTTAGATTTTCTTTTTTCAATCCTTTCAATTTTTTGTATGTTTTTATATCTTTGTCAGCCCATGATTTTGTGATCTCGTTTGTCAAGATAGCATATTCCAAGCCTTTTTTCATACCTCGTTCTTGCCATTGGTCTGTGAGTTCTTTTCTCACTTCTATGCTTTTTAGTCGTTGATTTATCCACTGCTTAGAGTAGCCTTTTGATAGATATGTCTGCATAGCACGGTCAAAGCCTAGCTCTGGGTCTTCTATCTCATCTACTCTGTCTGCACCAACTTTTGCTAGCCATTGTTTAAATGGTTCTGCTTTTTTCGATGGTATTGACTGTATGATACGAAACAAACCCTCAGTATCCGATGCTTGTATTTTTCGCATTTTGCCATCTTTGGTAGGCATCTTTACTAGGGGACAAATTGTCCCCCATTTGAATTCTAGCTCCGCATCTCTCTTTTTCATCTTTTTGATATAGTCTTTTGCATTTGTAGTATCTGTAAGTATCTCCACCACATCTTGTATAGAAAAATACCATTTTTCCTGCTCTTCATCCCAATGTGTACGGACTTTTTGTTCTTGAAATAATCGTACTGTATTTGTATAATTCATAATATTTTGCCTTTATTTATATCGTCAAATCTTGACAATAATATCCAAATAAACTTAGAGGTGACCTAAACTCTAACACATACCAGCTTCTTTTAAAAACCGACTAAACACAAAATCCTGTTTCTTGATACGGTCGTATTTTGCATAGCTTAGATACAATATATCTTTGGCTCTCGTGACTGCCACATAAAAGAGTCGCCGCTCCTCTTCTATGCTACCGCCTTTGGATATCAAGGTTTTGTTTGGAAATCTACCGTCCATCAGGTCTATGATATATACCTCTTCAAACTCCAGCCCCTTGCTAGCATGTATGCTCATGAGCGATACACCACTGCCACGGTCTAGCTCAGATGCTCCCAGCACCATAGAGTTGATAAACCTAAACATATCGTGGTGGTGATATGAAAGTTGCTTGAGTATATCTACTTTTCGTTTGAGTTTAAACTCCGCTGTTTTTTGCTGTCCTTCGTCTATACTGCCATCTTTTTGTCTAGCTCTTGTCTCGCATAATTTATCGCTAAATATCTTGAAAAACTCACTTTGGACTATATGTGATATAGCAGTCGTAGGTTTTTTGATACGGCTAAGCTCCACAAACAATCTATAAAACTCATACAAAAACAGGGCACCGCTTGGCTGTAGTTTTGGGTGCTTTAGGATACTGTTTGAAAAAAACTTCTCATCAAATCCCAGTCGTTTGAACTTACCTATAGATCCTAGCTCTACAAACTCATCAAACAGTCCTAGCTGTTGGTTTGTCTGTTTTTTTTGAGAAAAAGGATTTTTGATACTCATATTTGGTCGTAGCAATCCATCTATCACAGAGCCATCTCCTAGCAGTGTCAGTGCCTCAAACAACTCTTTGGCTATCGCTTGTCCTATGCCCTCGCCGTGTTGTAGCACCTCTATAGTCGCCATCATATCGTCTGGCTTTATCTGCAACACCAGTAGATCTAGCACCATCTTTATCTCTTTGGAGTCAAAAAAGCTCCTGCCACCTTTTCGTTTGGAGTTTATACCTATATCTCGCAAGTTTGCCTCTATACCGTCTGCTGTGGAGTTGTTGCGATATATTATGGCTATATTATCGTGAGCGGTTTGGGATTTAGCTATATTTTTGGCTATATATTCATATTGGTTGTATAGCTCATCAAACACTAGCATCTTTGGCTTGATATCTGTGTCAGTTCTAGTGACTTCAAGTTTCTTGTCATATACTCTATCGTTGTGTGATATTACTTTGGTAGCTAGACCCAGTATAGAGGCAGTTGAGCGATAATTTTGTGTCAAGTGATATACTTTTGCATCTTTGTATCTGGTGGTAAATGAGGAGATGATACCTATGTCGCTACCGTTAAATGCATATATACTTTGGTCGAAATCCCCCACACAAAACAATCGGCTAAATGAAAACATATCAAGAAGTTTGGCTTGTAGTGGATTTGTATCTTGGTATTCATCTACTAGTATCTCATCGAACTCTATAGCAGTTTTTTGCAAGTGCTGTATCATATATACTAGCAAATCATCAAATCCTATATAGCCATAATCTTTCTTGGTTTGGTTAAACTCGTCAAACACATCTTCATACATATCGCAGAATGTTTTATGTTCTTTGTTTTTAAGCTCCACCCAGTCGCCAAATCCACCCTGTGCTGCTGTGTTGAGATACAGCGAATAAATATCAAACAAATATCCGCCATCATAAGCCGTCACAGTTCCGGCTATGGGTGGCTTTCTCTTGTCATAGATAGAGCGAAACAGGTTTTTCAGCTCCCTAGGAGTTTTCAACACCAGCTTATATCCTGCTGCTTTGAGTAGTCTATACGACACACTATGAAAAGTCCCAGCTACTATCTGGCTGGCTACTCCATCGCCGTAGCTCTTTTTGACTCTACCTATCATCTCTTGTGAGGCTTTGTTTGTAAATGTCAGCAACAATACCTGCTCTGGCTTCGTGCCTGTAGACAATATATGTGCTATCCTGCCAACTAGCGTGGAGGTCTTGCCAGTGCCGGCACTAGCTATTATGAGGTTGGTTTTGTTTGTGGTAGTAGCACTTTGCTTTTGCTTTTGGTTTAGATTTGATAGTGGCAATCTATCTCCAATATATCTATATAGCTATACATTCATATCCTTTTTGCCCGTCTTTGTAGCACTTTGTCGTGGTTTTTGTGATTTTATCAAATACAGCTTAAATTTCGTATGTCTGTATTTAGAGGTGGCATTAACTTTCCATATCCATTAGAATATAATACCAACTTATTATAATTTTCCACAAACTCTTTGTTTGAATAGTTTTCTATCACTGGTTTAATACCCCGCAGAAATCTAAATTTGTTTTCACATCTAATCCTTTGAACTCATCATGTCCCACAAGAAAGGCTACTATATCAGCCTCTATTATAGCCTTTTTATAATCAACTATCTCTATATCTTTCTGTTTTTCTATATTTGGTTCTACTGCTATTATATCCAAACTCTCTTTTATAAGTCTTTTTGTGATATATAAAGCTGGTGATTCTCTAAGGTCATCAATATTTGGCTTAAATGCCAGACCCATAATAGCAACCTTTGATTCCATAAGTTTTGGATTTTTGGTTTTCACAGAAACTTTTTCGCTAAAGCGAAAATCGCCACGGTTAGTTTTTGGTTTTGAGCTATTTTGAATCTGTTTTAGTTTCCATCTATTTACTTCGTTTTTTATCTTTTCTATGACCCACTGTGTCTTATATGTATTGACCTCTCTGGCTGTGCGTATCATCTTTGCATCATCTCCACCAGCATGGACTATAAACCATGGATCTACAGCTATACAATGCCCACCAACTCCAGCACCTGGTTGTAGCACATTTACTCTTGGGTGTCTGTTGGTTAGCTTTATAAGCTCCCATATATCTATATCAAACTTATCACACAAAATACTTAACTCATTTGCAAATGCTATGTTTGTGTCTCTAAAACTATTTTCAGTAAGTTTTGCCATCTCTGCTGTTCTTGCATCTGTGCTTAAAACTTCTCCGCTCACAAATGTTTTATAAAACTGGACTGTCTTTTGTGTAGCTTCTAGTGTCGTCCCGCCTACTATTCTATCGTTTTCTACTAGCTCTCGCATGATCTGTCCGGGTAGCACTCTCTCATAGGGAGAAATCAATCATTTTTATTTGATATTATAGCATTTTAAATAAATTTTAGATTTTATTTGGAGGTATCCTTAAGAGTATCAAATCCAAGAGGCTCAACATGCTTGCTAGACAAAGAGTTAATCTATCAAAATATCTAAATAATAAAATATCTCGAGCCTTGTAGATAATGTGAAAGCTTTGCCCATTTGTGACAAAAATCTTGACAAAGATACAAATCTTTTGACTATTTTGAAACTTTAAACAAAATATGATACAATATGCCATGATAGTAGATATTCACAACCATACAAGCAGATGCAACCATGCCACAGGGACTATGGAGAGCTATATCACACAGGCTATAGCTAGAGATATATCAGTGTATGGATTTAGCTGTCATGCACCTATAAGACAAGGCATAGACCCAGACAACCGTATGTCTATAGACGATATACACGACTACCTAAACGATATAAAAACTCTAAAAGAGAAGCACAAAGATGACATAATCATCACTAGTGGATTTGAGGTTGATTATATGATGGGTGATTATATCTACGATGAAGTTTTGAACTCACCTGTGGATTATCTCATAGGTTCGGTGCATTTCATACCACAATCCAGCGACAAATACTCACTTTTCAATCCCAAATTTTGGGGCTTTGACAACCCAGAGTTTATAAATCAATACGAAAAAAAGAACATAGACGAGATATGGCAAAACTATTTTGACAGTATAGAACAGATGGCAAAGACAAAAAAGTTTGATATAGTAGGACATCTGGATCTCATCAAGATATTTGGATTTATCCCAGAGCGTGACCCACGAGATATAGCACAAAAAGCTCTACAGCAGATAAAACTATCCAATATGACCGTAGAGATAAACAGTGCAGGACTTCGCAAACCTATAGGCGAACAATACCCCAGTCGTGATTTGTTGCAGATCTGCTTTGATATGGATATACCTATCACATTTGGTAGCGATGCACACAAGACCACCGATATAAACAGCGGATATGATATATGTGTGAAACTAGCTAGAGATATAGGATATACACAGGCAGTCTATTATGAAAACAGACAAAAAAAGTTTATAGAAATTTAAAGGAAAAATATGGAAATAGTATCAAACAGATTGTTGAGGATTGTAGGGGCATTGGTCAAGTTGATAGGATATCTGTTTCATCTTGTGTTGCCAAAATATAGGTTCAAGATACCAGCACAAAGCGACCCACTGATACCAAACGACAAAACTCCAACTATACCAAAGATATTGTGGCAGACAAACTATACAGATATGGTTAGTTTACCTGTGTATGCAAACTATCTGCTAAACAGAGTTTTTAGTCTAGGATATGAGTATAGATATAGTTCAAACGAGCAGTGCCTAGAGTTTATAAAAACTCACGGCGATAGCGAAACCATAGAAGCCTACAGATCACTCAAAGATGGTGCTAGCAAGGCGGACTTTTGGCGAATGTTTGTACTAGACAAGATAGGTGGAGTCTATCTCGATATAGACGGGCATTTTGTATGGCCTCTTGCTCGTATCATAGGCGATAGCGATACGAAAGAGATGTTTGTAGTCCCTCGTAGAGATATATATACCAACTATTTTTTAGCTAGCAAGCCAAACAGTGCCATACTTCAAAAGGCTATAGCTATAGCCATATCAAATATCCAAGCAGCCAAAGGTGGTGATGATAAAAAGCTATCTGTATATAAACTCACAGGACCAGCTACTATAGTCCAAGCTATAGGTGATCAAAAAGTATATGCCAAGATATACAAAAAGGTATGCATACAAGGCAACTTGACAAACGAATATTTCCAATACATAGACAAAAAAAATGGCAAATGGATACACACAAAAAGTGAAGATATATTACAAAACGGAGATGACAAATGATAAAAAAACTTCTTTTTAGTTTTGCTATAATAGCAGCACTGCTACTAGGCTACGATGCATGGAATATGCGGATCAACAACAACTTCGGTGTCATAACAGCCGGCAAAGTATATAAATCTGGAGCTATCCATGCAGATGATATAGGCGACTATATAAGCAAATACGGCATCAAGACAGTCATAGACCTACGAGACACACAAAACCAAAAGACCAACAGAGAAGAGGAAAAAAAGGCTATAGACAAGATAGACGGCACTAGGTATGTCAATATCACATCGCCACAAGTTCCGACCAAAGAAAACTTGAAACT
Source organism: Arcobacteraceae bacterium (assembly GCA_029934475.1). Lineage (GTDB taxonomy): Bacteria > Campylobacterota > Campylobacteria > Campylobacterales > Arcobacteraceae > B24-G6. The sequence goes on along the minus strand of JAOZMC010000037.1, from coordinate 9,210 downwards.
GTTTTATAAAGTGCTAGACGAGCCGTCAAACTATCCTGTGTTGATACACTGCTACCATGGATTGGGGCGAACTATGCTATATGTCGCTCTCTATAGGATAGAATATGAAAACTACACAAACGAAGATGCCAGGCGGCTGACTCGTCCGTATCCTGTAGAGTCATTTTTGCACCATAGTAGCTTCTCAAAAGGCAGAGAAAAGGGCAGGTTTTTGATAGATTATGTTAAACGAGACCAAGGCGACAAAGCTACTATAAACACTATGAGGTAATATCTTTATAGACTGTCATCTTTGAGTGTATGCTTATAGTGCCATTTTTTATAACTTTAGCAAATATACCTCTATCGTTTTTGAGCAAAGCAGGCACGACTTGGTCTATATATGATAGGTGGTCGCATATAGTGCAGTTTTGTGTGATTTGTAGCTTAGCATCGCCTATAGACAAGCGGTCGTTTGGCTTTAGTCTGTTTGTGTCAAAATCCACCAATATATTTTCACCCAAAGCTCCAAAAGGTGCTATGATATCGTTTTGTCGCATCAAACTATATGCACCGAAAGAAGCTATGAGTACCGCCCTACATTGTGATTTGCCATAAAATTTATCGCCTATTATACCGCGACTATCCATCACGATGTTGTTTTGTCTAGTTGTGGCTGTCGGTGTAGATATAAAAAGTGACAATATGTTTATAGACTTCATGCAACTCCTGAGTAAATTATTTGTAATTATAACCAAAAATTATAAATCTAAACCAATTTATTTGTAAAAATTGGGTTATGTATAAATTAAGATATAGATATACAACGACAAAATAGAGTCTTTTTGGCTTTGGTTTTATAATTTCTGGTTATAATCACAAATGTTTAAAAAGGAGAAAGATGAAAAATATAGATAAAGATTTGAAAATTTACAATACTGAGACAAACAGTAGAAGAGAATTTTTCAAAAAGTCAGCGACTATTACAGTCAGTGCCGTAGCGGCTCTAAGTGTGCTAGACCCTGTCAAAGTTCTAGCCGATGACAAAGCTATCACCCATCATGCCCCATGGGGTCAGCAGTGGGGTGATCCTATCACGAAAAATCTATACGGAGTGCCATCGTTATATGAACACAATGTTACTAGACGATATACCAAGCTACTAGCCTCTGGCAACTATAGAGCGGCTATAGCAGTGTCGCCTATACAAGATATAGAGGGGATTATCACACCAAACGGGCTGTTTTTTAGTAGAAGTCATGGTGGCACTGCTCACATAGACCCAAATAAGTTTAGGTTGATGATACACGGACTGGTCAAAAAGCCAATAGTCCTGACACTTCAACAGCTCAAACGATATCCCAGTGTCACTAGGACACACTTTTTGGAATGCCCAGCAAACGGCGGTCAAGAGTGGAGAGCTACTCAATATAACTCGCTACAGTTTGCAAAAGGTTTCATGAGCTGTGCCCAATGGACTGGAGTATATGTCAAGACGATACTCAAAGATTTAGGCTTGAAACCACAAGCAAAGTGGATGCTAAGCGAAGGAAGCGACAACTCAGAGATGGGCAGGACAGTTCCTATAGACAAGGTGCTGGACGATGCTATGATAGTATGGGGTCAAAATGGCGAAGCCTTGAGACCAGAGCAGGGCTATCCTGTGCGGTTGTTGCTACCTGGATGGGAGGGTAACTTGTGTGTCAAGTGGCTCAAAAGACTTGAGTTTGCCAGTGAGCCATGGTATGCCAAAGAGGAGACCAGTAAATATACAGCACTCAAACCAAACGGCAAAGCGGTGCAGCATTTTTATGCAAATGAAGTGAACTCAACAGTTACTAGTCCTAGCCCAGAGATACCATGGAGCGATCTAAAAGATGGTGACCTTGTAGAGATAGAGGGTTTAGCATGGTCAGGTATGGGGACTATCACGGCAGTGGATTTGTCGTTTGACGGAGGCAAAAACTTCAAAAAGGCAAAACTCAAAGGTCTAGTGCTACCAAAATGCTGGACTAGGTGGAGCTATATGCATAGATACAAAAAAGGCAAGACACTACTGCTGACCTCTAGAGCTATGGACGATGCTGGGTATATCCAGCCTACAGTTGACGAAGAGACATCTGTCATGGGTGTAGAGAGTGTATATCACAGAAACGCACTTGAGACTTGGGAAGTCACAAAGACAGGAGAGGTCAATCATGTACAAATACGATCATAAAATTTTATCAGTAGGTGTTGCAATTTTGTTGTCTAGTGGTATAGCATTTGCCAAAAAAGGTGAATACATACCAAGTGCGGTAGGAACCATGGATAGCCACCCTACTATAGATGGTGGAGTATATCATCCAGTAAAAAACAGCAAGACAGGACCATATAGAGTAAATGAAAAAACTCTCAAAGGCGGATACAAGTTTGGTAGGAAACCTACTAAAAATGAGCTCAAAGCTTGGGACACGGATATCATGGCAGATGGCACAGGTCTGCCAAAAGGTAGTGGCACAGTAGAATATGGTGAAGAGTTATACGAAGCACAGTGCGTGAGCTGTCATGGTGACTTTGGTAGTGGTGGTGGAGGCTATCCTGCCTTGTCCAAAGGCGATGCCTATGTTCAGCAAAAAACTTTGAAAAACCAAAGAACCACACCAGATGCCGATGGACCTACACGAGTGTTTGGCTCGTATTGGCCACAAGCTAGCACCCTGTGGTGGTATATACGAGATGGTATGCCACATACGAGGAGCAAAACTCTCAAAGATGACGAAGTATATGCTTTGGTAGCGTATATTTTAAATATCAATGAGATAAAGATAGATGGCAAGCTTGTAGATGATGAATATACTCTAACTAGAGAGAAATTTTTAAGGATAAAGATGCCAAATGCAGACGGATTTGAACCAAAGATAGAAGGTAAAGGTTCGCTAGAAAGAGTGCGAAAATACTACAAAAATCCAAAAAACTTCGGAGCTATCAAAGTAGCTTATGCAAAAAGATGTATGAAAAATTGTCAAAAAAAGTCAGCAAAAGTAGTGCGAGTGAGAAACGGCGGTATCAGTGACTTTCAGCCACCATTGTCAAACAAAAAAGAGAAGCCAATAGCCAAAAGCACAGAACTAGATCTCAAAAAAGTTTATAAAGATAGCTGTGCTATGTGTCATACAGACGATAGCATGGGAGCTCCAGTAGCAGGCAAAAATAGTGACTGGCAAGCCAAAAAGAAAAGCGGAGGTATCAAAGCTATTTATGACAGAGGTATAAAAGGTATAAATGTCATGCCACCCAAAGGGGGAGCTGGTATCAGTGATGATGAGTTTAAAAAAGTGGTTGATTATATGATCAATCTAAAATAAGGAGAAAATATGAAAAGAAGAAATTTTTTGAGTCTTGGTGCTATAGCAGTAGCCACGGCTATATCGCCATCTATCATGATGGCAAAGGATTATAGGAAATCAAACCTATCGGCATGGGAGGGCGACAAAAGCCACAAAGTAGCAGATGCTATCAAGGAGCTATACGGCACAGCTGATACAGTAAAAGAGGGCGTCACTTTAAGTGTCCCAAAAGTAGCAGCAAATGGCGGAGCGATACCTGTGAAATTTTCATCTAGTATCAAGGCAAAATCAGTAGCAGTGCTACAAGACAAAAATCCAGAGAGTCTGGTCGCTGTATTTACAGTGTTTGATGGCACTATCATAGACAACAGTCTCAAGATGAAAATGCAAGAATCCGGCACTATCACAGTGATAGTGCAAGGTGTAGATGGCAAGCTATACGAAGCTAGCAAATCACTAGAAGTCGCCCTAGGCGGATGTGAAGGATAAGGAGAAATATATGAAAATAAAAGCAAAGATAAAAGGTGACATTATAAAAGTAAAAGCTATGGCAAAGCATATCATGCTACCATACAAAGCGGCCAAAGCCAAAGGTGTAGAGGCAAACTTCATCACCAACTGGAAAGCAACCATAGGAGGCAAGGTAGTATTTGAAGTATCATCAAGTCAGTTTTTGTCAAAAAATCCTATATTAAAATACAAGCTAGACAACAAGGTAATAGGAGCAAAAGCAGGAGATAATATCACTATGACTTGGGTAGATAAACTAGGCAAGACAAAGACAGAAACCAAGAAAATCAAATAATTTTCGCCAAATTTTGCAAAAAATTTAGAAAAGTAAAAATATTATGGTATAATACACAATCGCAAAAGCAATAGAGGTATTTTTGTAGTGTTGCTACTATAAAAATTTGGACAAGTATGCCATAATGTTGGCAAAAAAGGAGAAAAAATGAGAAAATTAGTATTGATGTTGTTGATAGCGACATCATTTGTGTTGGCAAGTGGGAAACTAAATGTCATAAATATAGACAAAGCAGAAAAGCTTTACAAAGGTAAAAAAACACTCTTTATAGATGCAAGACCATATAAAAAATATCAGATAGGCACAATCATGGGTGCTATCAATATTGAACCAAAACTGTTTGACGAGCAAAAAAGATTTTTGCCTATAAACAGAATATCAAATATCGTGACATTTTGTGGTGGATATGCTTGTAAACTGTCAGACAAAGTAGCAGTGAGACTTCAAAAAGCAGGATACAAAAATGTATTTGCATACAAAGGTGGATATCCAGAGTGGAAAGCAGCCAAGAAACCTACCATGGGACTGGTGCGAAAATCAACCAAACAAACAGGAGCATATAAGCCGACACTCAAGCCAGTCGTCATAAATGGTGTCAAGCTTTACTTACTACCAGAAGATGGTGAAGCAAATGAAGATGGTCTTGTAGATCAATTTTGGCTTTATGAACTTATGAAAGATGGCAAAAAAGCACCAAAAGGTATCCATATAGTAGATGTGAGAAAAGCCTCACAATTCAAAGCCCAACATATAAACGGAGCTATATCTGTGCCATTTGACAAAAAAAATGACAAAATAGACACAAGTAAATTTCCAAAAGATGGTGTCATAGTCATGCACTGCAACTCTGGTGTCCTGTCTGTAGAAGCACGACAATCGATAAAAGACAAAGAGCTACAAAAGCGAGTATTGATATACGATGTGTCTTATGTGTGCGACAAAAAAGACAAAAACTGTAAACTAACTCCAAACGAAGCTTTGTAGTCAAATAGCATATTTTCAAACCACCAAAAAGCTAAATTTTGGTGGTTTTGTCATTTTATAACTTTGTTTAAGTTATTTTAGATAAAATAACAAAAAATTCAAAGGCAACAAGATGACATCAACTCTGTTTATCACACAATTTGTATTGACTATAGTGCTGACTATAGCAGTGCTACTACAAAAAAGCTCTAGCATAGGGCTAGGAGCATACAGCGGAAGCAACGACTCAGTATTTGGGGCGAAGGGTCCTGCTAATTTCTTGACTAAATTTACATTTATCGTAGGATTTTTGTTTGTAGTCAATACTATCACTTTGGGCTATCTATACAACCAAGAGCGACTAGAATCCGCTGTAGATACTGTAGATACAGATAGTTTGATACCGGCTAAACCAAAAGCAAAAGAGCCAGCTCCAGATGCTCCACAGTCACCTGTGTCGCCACAAGCTCCGCAGACGACAGAAACTCCTGAATCAACAGAAGCAAAAGTCCCACCAGCAGTGGCAGATGACAAGACAGATAAGACCGCTCCAGCAGAACCGCCTGTGTCATCGGATACAAACAAAAGCACAAAGTAAATATATGATAGCTACTATAGATCAAGACACCACACAATCGATGAAAGCAGGACTTGAAGCACTTAGGCGAGATTATAAGACCTTGCGAACTGGCAAAGTAAATCCAGCAGTTTTGGACAATATTACTATAGATTATTATGGCACAGAGACACAGTTATCAAAAGTAGCCACTGTGTTGACTCCAGATGCTACAACTATCACTATATCGCCATGGGAGAAAAATCTCCTCAAAGATATAGAACAAGCCATATCTGGAGCAAATATAGGAGTAAGTCCAAACAACAACGGAGAGACAATAACTCTGTTTTTCCCACCTATGACAGTGGAGCAAAGGCACGAATCTGCCAAATCTGCCAAAGCTATGACCGACCATGCGAAAGTATCTATAAGAAATGCTAGAAAACATGCAAACGATATTATAAAAAAAGCACACAAAGAGAAAGCTATCACAGAAGATGAAAGTAAACAAAGACAAGACGAGATTCAAAAAATGACAGACAAGTTCAACACAAAAGCAGACGAGATATTCAAGGCAAAAGAATCAGAAATACTAAAAGTCTAATAGATGGATATAGAAGCTATATATAAAAGCCACGAGGCTTTGCTAGAGGGGCATTTTCTACTAAGTAGTGGCTATCATTCCTCACGATATTTGCAGTCAGCCAAACTACTAGAAAGCCCAAAAGTAGCAAAAACACTCACAGATGAACTATCAACAAAGATAACTCAAGCCAACTTAAACATAGACACCATATGCTCACCTGCCATAGGTGGTCTTATAGCTGGATTTAGTCTAGCTACATCTATGGAGAAGCGATATATATTTACCGAAAGAGTTTCACTCAATATGCAACTTCGCCGAGGGTTTGATATAAAACAAGGCGAAAATATACTTATATGTGAAGATATCATCACCACTGGTGGCTCTGCTATGGAGTGTGCTGTGGTGCTAGAGAGTATGGGGGCAAATATAGTAGGGTTTGCTTGTCTAGCAAACAGAGGTTTCTGCAAAACTACACAAGACAGCACAGCATCAAAACCCAACTGCACCCTATATTCACACTTGCCACTTTTTGCTCTAGGCAATATACGTATAGATATGCACGAGGCAGACAACTGTCCTATGTGCAAAGACGGTGGCACACAGGCTATCAAGCCAGGAAGTAGGGCAAATTAGTTGGTCCCACTGTCGTATAGATTTAAAGCATTTGTCGTAGATATGTTTATGATCATGATGCCTATCATGTATATTACGACCTATATCGTATTTGACACAAAAGAACAGATGCAAGCGAGTAATACTGCTCACTGGGCTACGGCTGGAGTGTTTGGGGTCATCGTGATAATATTTTGGTATTTAAAAGCACAAACTCCGGGTATGAAAGCCTATGAGATAAAAGTGGTAGACAAAAAATCAGGACAAAACATAGGTATAGTTCAAGCAATAAACCGATACTTGATATTTATGTTTAGTGCTATCACATTGGTGCTGTTGTTTGTGCCATTGTTTAAAAAAGAGAAACATATGATACACGATATACTTACAAACAGCTCAGTAGTCAAAGCATAAGCTACTGCTAAAATAAAACAAAACAAAAGGACAAATATATGACATTTGACAATTTAAACTTACACGACAAGATACTAAAAGCAATAGCAGATGTGGGCTACACAGAGCCTACACCTATACAAGCAAAGGCGATACCGCTAGTGCTACAAGGCAAAGATGTGCTAGCAGGAGCTCAGACAGGCACTGGCAAAACTGCAGGATTTACACTGCCTATGCTAGAGCTTATGATGAAAAAAGATATCAAAAAAGGACGACACCAAGTTCGCTCACTCATACTCACACCTACTAGAGAACTAGCCGCACAAGTAGGCGATGATATAGCGACATATAGCAAATACTTGCCATATACTACAGCTGTGGTATTTGGCGGAGTTGGTATAAATCCACAGATTACGAAAATAAAAAAGGGAGTAGATATACTTGTAGCCACACCCGGGCGACTGCTAGATCTAGTAGGACAGGGCAAACTAGACCTGTTACGTGTAGAGTTTTTTGTGCTGGACGAAGCAGACAGGATGCTAGATATGGGCTTCATACACGATATCAAAAAGGTGCTAACCATACTACCACCACACAGACAAAACTTGCTGTTTTCTGCTACATTTTCAGATGATATCAAAACTCTAGCAGATAGGTTGCTAAACAATCCTACACTCATAGAAGTAGCCAAACGAAATCAATCTGCCGATAATATATCTCAAGTAGTATATCCAGTGGACAAAGGTAGAAAAAAGGAGCTACTATCGCACTTGATACGACAGGAAAACTGGCACCAAGTGCTAGTATTTACTAGGACAAAACATGGAGCGAACAAGCTAGTCAAAGAGCTAGAAAAAGATGGCATAAACTCCGTTGCCATACACGGCAACAAATCCCAAACTGCCAGGACCAAAGCACTAGCCGACTTCAAAGCTAGGACCATATCTGTGCTAGTAGCTACCGATATAGCAGCCAGAGGTATAGATATAGACCAGTTGCCTCATGTGGTAAATTATGAGCTACCAAATATAAGCGAGGACTATGTGCACCGTATAGGAAGAACTGGACGAGCCGGCAACAGTGGTGAGGCTATTAGCTTGGTATGTGTAGATGAGCTGGATTATCTCAAAAGCATAGAAAAACTCATAAAAAAACCTATCAAAAAGATATACGAAGATGGGTTTGATATAGACCCAACTATAAAAGCACAGCCGATACAAAATGGACGAGGTGGCGGACAAAAGCGTGGCGGTGGTGGCAACCGTGGTAGAAACCAAAACAGAACTCAAAACAACTTTGGCGGTGGCAATATCAGCTCACGAGGTCAAAGAGGCGGAGGAAACCAAAGAGGGACCGCAAACTCCTCAAGAGGTGCAAACAGAGGCAGATAAACAAAGGAAACCAACAAAGATATGCAGTATTATTTAGAACCATTTTTGCAACAAACCATCACATTTTTTGCGATACTTGACCCTATAGGTGTGAGTGCTATCATGCTATCGTTGTTGCATTCTGGCACCACCTCCGAGCAGACCAAACAAGTAGCATACAAAGTCACCATCACTATAGTTTTTGCATTTTTTGTCATATTTTTTGCTGGCAATTTTTGGTTAAAAATATTTGGTATAGATATCAATGCAGTCAAAACTATAGGTGGTATAGTATTGCTACTTATGTCTATCAAGATGATCCAAGACACAGTCGTAGTCAAAAAAATCACGCCAGATGACACTCACGAAGACCTATCTGTCGTGCCTATCGCTATACCCATACTGTTTGGACCGGGGATATTTAGCACCATCATCATACTAAGCGAAAGCACTCAAACCATAGCCCACACAGCTACGACTATATCGGCATTTATGGTCAATGCTCTCTTTGTGTATATTATCTTTCGCAACTCTATTCATATACGAAAAATTCTCAGTCTCACCGGACAAAATATCATCACCAAGCTTATGGGTCTCATAGTGGGAGCTATCGCTGT
>JAOZMC010000058.1 GCA_029934475.1 Arcobacteraceae bacterium | reverse complement strand
AATCGCCACGGCTAGTTTTCACAGAAACTTTGGACTTCGTCCAATCGCCACGGCTGTTTTTATATTTTTATGATACAATGTTTCAAATTTGAAAGGACTGCAAGTATTATGCCACGATTATATGATATTTATAACAAAACAATAAAAGCTGACAATATATGAAAAACAATATATCTGTGTTGATAACAGGGTGTTCTAGTGGAATAGGACTGCAGACAGCCGTATATCTACAAGCACAAGGCTACGATGTGTATGCGACAGCTAGGAGACAAAAAGATGTAGACAAGCTATACCAGATGGGACTAAAGGCATACTTGCTTGATGTGACCAAAAATGACACTATAGATGATTGTCTAGCAGAAGTGCTAAGCCAAACAAATGGCAAGATTGATGTCCTGTTTAACAATGCTGGCTACGGACAGATGGGAGCTACGGAGGATATCACTACAGACGTGCTTAGACGACAGTTTGAGACAAATCTCTTTGGGTTGTTTGAGATGACAAACCGTGTGCTAAAGATCATGCGAAAAGTAGGGCAGGGCAAGATAATCCAACACAGCTCGGTGCTAGGACTTGTGTCGCTAAAGTTTAGAGGAGCTTACAATGCTAGCAAATATGCACTAGAGGGCTTGAGCGATACTTTACGACTGGAGCTAAAAGATACAGATATAGATGTGGTGCTACTCGATACTGGACCAGTAACTAGTGGTTTCAGGGCAAATGCTATCAAAAATCTACAAGCCCATGTAGATATAGAAAACTCAAGGTTTAAAGGCAGCTACCACAAAAGTATCGCAGCTACCAAAAGTGATGTGCCGTTTAACCTAGAGAGCATAGATGTAGCAAAAGTAGTAGAAAAGATTATAATATCCAAAAATCCAAAGCCACGGTATTATATCACAAAAGCTACATATATATTGGGATTTTGCAAACGAATTTTAAGTACAAATATGCTTGACAAACTATTGATGAGAATATGACATGACAAACGGCTTTGCTAAACTAAATCTAAACTCACAAATAACTGAAAATATATCAAATATGGGATATAACAATCCTACCAAAATCCAGACACAGCTCGTGGGATTTTTTGATACCAATACCGATATCATCGCTATATCAAAGTCAGGCACAGGTAAGACCGGGGCATATTTGCTACCGATTATCAACGATATTTTAAACACAAAACATACGGACTTTTTAAGCACACTCATCGTAGTGCCTACGAAAATATTGGTCGAGCAAGTCTCTATGATGCTACATAAATATAGCCAAAACTGTGGTATAAAACACAAAAAACTATTAAACAAACAAGAGATACATATGGATGGTATAAATATAGTCATAACCACACCAAATAGACTTAATATGTCTATAAAAGACGGAAACATTGACATATCGGCGGTTAAAACTATAGTTATAGATGAAGCAGATATGGTATTTGGTGATGGGTTTTTAGATGAATTGCGACAGATATATGCACAGCTATCCAAAAGAACCAAAACCATATTGCTCTCGGCAACTATATCACAAAATATCAAATATATAGCAAAAGAGTTTCTCAAAGAGTATAGGACTATCAACATATCTCTCAAACAAGATATCATAAATCATATCAAATACACAGCATACAAAGTTGACAAAAAACAAAAGTTAAATCTACTAGTCCATCTGCTCAAAACTTCGCAAGGCAAATGCATGGTGTTTTTCAACTCTACACAAACAGTAGATGAGATGAGTGAAATGCTAGCACAGCTAGATATAGAGTTTGTAACTTATCACGGCGAGCTAAGCTCACAAAATAGGGCGAGAAATATAGGGAAGTTTAAGCAAGATTGTGTTAAAATAGCATTGTGCTCAAACATAGCAAGTCGTGGGCTAGATATAGACGATATAACTTTGGTCATAAACTACGATTTACCAGACAAGATAGATGACTTTACACACAGATGTGGCAGGACAGGTAGGGCAGGGCGATATGGTGAGGCGGTGTCGCTACTGACTACTGCGGAGTATAAAAAGTTTGACACTATCACAAATAGGTTGAAACTATCTATCAAGAGAGAAGTTCACGATAAGTTTGAGTTAAAGGAATATCAGCCAAAACAAAGGCAAAAAAGCAAAACCATAAGCAAAAAAAAGCAAAAACGACTCTCTGCTAGCAAATCCGACAAAGGTGCGAAGCAAACAACGAAAAAAAAATATAGGACAAAAAGAACATGAACAGACTAGCGAAACTTAGTATAAATATAGACAAGATGAAAAACAAGATAAAATACCTAGAACAAGAAAACGACGAACTACGACTGAAACTTGAACAACTCAACCATAGCAGTATATTTGTCGATGAAAAAAGCGAAGATATGATAAACAAAATATCAAATATAATGCAAAACCACGATGATGACGAGGATGAGAATTATGACGAGTTTGATATTGGTTCAACTATCACAAACGATCAAGAAAGGGGGTAGAGATATGACTTTTAACATAAACAACTTGGATTATACAGTAAATATAGGAGCCGATAAAAACGGTATACTAGAAAAAGAGCTACGAAAGCTACTGCCAGTTGGCAAACCTATAGATACAAAGAGACTGCTGTCTGCTTATATGCACCAGACACTTGTGGTGCTACAATACAAACAAAAGATTGATGAAATGCTTGACAAGATAGATGCATAACAGTTTTTCTATCGTAGAGCTACTCATGGGCATAGTGGTGTTGGCTATCTTGTCGGCATTTGCTATACCTAAGTTTGGGTCAAGTATGGAATATAGTCACATAGTTCAGCGGAAAACAGAGCTTGTGTTGATACGAGCTACTATACAAGAAAACAGAAACAACCAACTCATGCACAAAAGCACGGTGAAATACGACAAAAACCTAGACAAAGTGCTAGATGGATTGAACATAGCAGATATATGGCATAAACAAAGCGACAGCACATATGAGGTCGCCGTAGCGAACGATACAGTGAAGTTCAAATACTCACAAACAGATGGGTCCTTTATATGTCAGCATATAGTACAAAGCGGTTGTGACGAGCTAAACCAGTGAATTATTATGAAGTTTGTATAGTTAAATCACCCCTTAAACCACTTACATATATGAGTGATATGCCTATAAATATAGGGCGCAAAGTGTTGGTGCCATTGGGCTACAGAAAAGAACTTCAAACAGCAGTTGTGATAGAAAAGATAGGCAAGCCTGCCTACAAATGCAAAAAAATAGCACAAATCACAGAAAAATTTGCCAGTAAAAATATGCTGACAACTGCGAAATTTATCGGCGAATATTATGTATGCAGTATGGGCGAAGCTATAAGTTTGTTTGGTCTATATGACGACCAACTAAAATACAAGCCAGACAAAAAAATCTATGCCGATACAGGAGAGCTAACAGCAAATCAAACCAAAGCATATAGGTTTATAGAAAATCGCAATATATCTTTGCTGTTTGGTGATACTGGCAGTGGCAAGACAGTTTTGTATCTCAAGGCTATAGCCAAAGTGATAGCAAAAGACCAACAAGCTGTGTTTATGATACCAGAGATATCACTCACCCCACAGATGCTCCAGCGAGTTCAAGCGGTGTTTGGTGATAGTGTAGCCGTATGGCATAGCAAGATAACCAAAAAACAAAAACTCCAAACCATAGATGACTTACAGACAGGAGCTGTCCAAATAGTAGTCGGTGCTAGGTCGGCACTGTTTTTGCCATATGTAAAACTAGGTTTAATCATAGTTGATGAAGAGCATGATATCTCCTATAAAGCAGACAACAAACCCAGATACAATGCCAAAGATATAGCTATATATATGGCAAAAAAGTTTAACATCAAGTTGATAGCGGGAAGTGCTACACCATCTATATCCTCTTTTTTCAAACTGCCACACTATAGACTACAGCAAAAATATTTTCAAAACAAAAACAACATCATACTAACAAAAAGCACAAACATACTTGATGATATATTTACTAGCAAAATCACGCAAAACCTACAAAACGGCGGACAGGTCATGATATATGTGCCCACTCGTGCCAACTTCAAATACCAAGTATGTAGCGACTGTGGCAAGGCGGTAGAGTGTCCCTATTGTTCTGTGAGTATGAGCCTATATACTAGCTTGAAAGCTCTGAGGTGTCACTATTGTGGCTGGAGCGAAAAGATACCTGATATCTGTCCATCATGTAAAGTGGGGCATATAACCAACAACATAGTAGGCACAGCCCAAGTAGCCACACAACTTCAAGAGCTGTACAAAGACAAAGTAGTGAGACAGTTTGACCGCGATAAGATCAAGACAAACAGACAGTTAAAAAAGAGACTCAAAGAGTTCAACGACCAAAAGATAGATATACTTGTCGGCACATCTATGATATCAAAAGGACACGACTATCACAATGTAAATCTTGTCATCATACTAGGGCTTGACTCTATACTCAATATGGATAGCTACACAGCTAGACAACTAGCTATCACTATGGCGATACAAGTATCTGGTAGGGCAGGGAGAAAAACTCAAGGCGAAGTAGTGATATCTACGAAAAATCACGAGTTTTTTGACTACTATCTAAACCAAAGCGACTACAAAGAGTTTCTAACTCACGAACTAGAGTTTCGCAAGGAGTTGTATCCACCAAAAATACGACTAGCCAAAGTTGTATGTAGACACAAGACGCAGACCAAAGCTAGAGCATATTTAGATGAGCTTGTAGCAAGATTAAAAGATGAGCGATATAGTAGCATAGCTATAGTCAAGGCAGATATATGCAAAATATCAAAGATAGCAAACCATTTTCGATATGAGCTAGTCATCAGGTCTATAGATACAAATAGACTGCTAAATTTTTTGCATACTATCACAGGTGGGGCATATGCTATAGATATGGACAGCTCGATATGAAAAGTGATAAAAGTTTGAAAATTATAGTTTTCAATACTCTAATATATTTTTGGGGTGTTTATGCGATATAGTATAGACTGTCAAGGCGATATAACTAGCTCGTTGTTTTTTTGGATTAAACAGTTTATGCGGTCAAAGATAAACTCGCTATCAAACAGACAAGTCAAAAGCCAAGAGAAACTTACTATATCAATACAAACTTTGAAAAAAGATTGTGAAGATATGGATAAGTTAAAACAGACTATAAAAGATATACGAAACAATGGCTTGATCGGTGTAGCAACCTACTTTCATCCACTTGAAAAACTATATAACTATATCTATCAAAACTACGACAGCGACACACTCAAAGATATAGACGAAGAGTTTTTAAGCGAGTTTCTAGTGTCAAACACAGCTAGTCTGAGCGATGCTACAAAAAAAAACTACCGTATAGCGGTGTTGGGATTTTTCGGCTTTTTGGACAAACAAAACCAAGATGATGACGGAAGATCACATATATATCGTATTGAGCTTAAAGGCTGGGGTGGTATAGGTGGTCGCAGTGGTGTCAAACTACCGTCATTTATGGATGAAAGCGAGATAAAGAAGTTTATAGTAGCTATCGATACCTATAGTTTTAAGCCCCAAATCCAAGCACGAAACAGGCTCAA
>JAOZMC010000057.1 GCA_029934475.1 Arcobacteraceae bacterium | reverse complement strand
TCTCTTGTTTTTCAGGAAACATTTTTTGCAAGCAAAAAAGCGATTCTCTTGTTTTTCAGGAAACATTTTTTGCAAGCAAAAAAGCGATTCTCTTGTTTTGCCAAAGCAAACCGCTACTTTTGCCTAATAATTTTTGGTGAAATATCCTTTTCTCACAGAAAGTACAAGCACGAGAGTTCCGCTTCCTTACGGGCTTTCACAGAACTTGACAATATGAAAAGCTACCCTAAAGCTATAAGCGTAGAGGTTTTTAGAGGCGACCTAATGTTTTTTGCCTTATTCTGTAAAGTGTGATCTGGTAAATTTTTGTGAAATCTCACAAGTTTTGCCTACTATAAGATAAAAATGATAAACTTATACAAAAAGGATAAAATATCAAAAATATAAACAAATACATGTTTTCGTATATCACGACTATAGTGTTGTTGTCGGTTCTTGGCATAGGTGCTGGGGTGGCAACTATACTAGAAAATGACTTCGGCACATCAACTGCACGAGTGCTAGTGTATGGCCACTGGTGGTATGAAGTAGTGCTAACACTTACTAGCATAAACCTCATAGGCATAATGATAAGCCGAAAGATGTACAAAAAGTTCAACGGCAGAACTCTGTTTCACTTTTCATTTGTCGTCATGCTACTAGGTGCTACTATGACTAGATACATGGGATACGAGGGTATCATGCATATACGAGAGGGGCAAACCCAGAGCGATATGGTGTCACTAGAGCCATATATCATAGCTATGATAGAAAAAGGTGACAAGAGATATAAAGCTACATTTCAAAAAGAGTTCAGTGCCATAGGCGACAATAGTTTTACATATACTATGGACTATGGCGAAAAATCTATGACCATATCTATGAGTAGCTATAAGTTTGTCAAAGATGGACAATCGCAGACAAATATAGTCGGTATGGATATAACCATAGGCGATGAGACAAAAAATATCACTCTATCAGGCACTCGTGGAGCTACAGGCGAAAAACAAAAGCTAGAGTTTATATCTGGCGAAAAAGTGGTGCTGTCATATGGCTCAAAGATGATGTCAGTGCCATTTGCTATACGGCTAAATGACTTTAAACTAGACAGATATCCCGGTAGCGATGCTCCGTCCTCTTATGCTAGTGAAGTGACTGTGCTAGACAAAGATATAAAAAAGGACTACAGGATATATATGAACAGCACCCTAAAGCATGGTGGCTATCAATTTTTCCAAAGCTCCTATGACCAAGATGAGCAAGGCACAGTGCTATCGGTAAACAACGACCCCGGCACCACTCCTACTTATATAGGGTATTTTCTGCTTACTTTGGGACTTCTTATGAACTTGTTTGATAGCAAAAGTAGGTTTAGCCGACTATCTAGATATATCAAGCAGTCAGTAGGTCTGTTTGCTATAGCTATGGTGGTGTTGGTAGCTCAACCGTCATATGCCCAAGACAACAAAACAGAGGAAAATCGCACAGAGTATTTTGAGACATTTAAGCAAAATTCCACTGATGTGTCCAAGATGTTCGGTCAACTAGTAGTCCAGTCCTCTATGGGTCGTATGAAACCGCTAGACACTCTAAATCTAGAGATAGTGCAAAAACTCACGAGAAAGTCAAGCTTTCTGGGCTTTAGCGCAGACCAGATAGTGCTAGGTATGCTTACTCGTCCTGAGATGTGGGGCGATGTCAAGATGATAACTATAAAAACACCAAAGCTTAAAAAATTTTTAGGGGTAGATGAAAGCAGAAAATATATAGCATTTAACGAAGTGTTTGTAGATGGTGAGTATAAGTTAGCCCAGCAGAGCAAAAAAGCAAATGCCATATCGCCAAACCATAGAGGCACTTATGAAAAAGATATATTGAAAATAGACGAGAAACTCAGCATCGCTTTTCAGGTATTTCAGGGCAATCTGTTTAGGATTTATCCACAAGATTCCAACAACACAGACAACAAATGGTCAAATCCACTAGATGCTATAAAAAACTTCACAGGACAAAACAAAGAGGTCGTAGAGCAGATGACCAGAGGTTTCGTAGGTTCGGTAGTAGATAACAACTGGGAGAAAGCTACACAATATCTGGGTTTCATATCTATGTATCAGCACAAATTGGGTGGCGATGCGATGATAAGCGACAAGCTAGTGCGAGCTGAGATATTTTTCAACAAACTAGGTATTTTTCCAAATCTTACTTTGTTGTATATCTTTTCTGGGTTGATACTTTTTAGCATAGCATTTGTGGGAGTGTTTCGACAAAAAGATCTCTCGCCAAAGATATTTGCTACCATACTGGCGGTGCTTGGTCTGTTTTTCGTAGCTCATACATTTGGGTTGGGGCTACGATGGTATATCAGTGGTCATGCTCCGTGGAGCGATACTTATGAGTCGCTAGTGTATATAGCATGGTCTGCTATGGCGGCTGGATTGTTTTTTTTCAGGCGGTCTATATTTGCTCTAAGTGCCACCGTGACTATGGCAGGTATATTTATGTTTACAGCTCACTTAAGCGGTATAGATCCACAGATAACCAACCTAGTGCCAGTGCTTAAGTCCTATTGGCTGACAATCCATGTATCCATCATCACAGGTTCGTATGGATTTCTAGCCATAGGCGCTATGCTAGGATTTGTCGTCATGGTGCTGTTTATAGCCAGAGATGACAAAAGACCACACATAGACAAGACCATATATCAGCTATCGGCTATAAATGAAGTTGCCTTGATAGTAGGCTTGTCTATGCTAGTAGTCGGCAACTTCATAGGTGGAGTATGGGCAAACGAATCGTGGGGACGATACTGGGGCTGGGATCCCAAAGAGACTTGGGCATATGTATCTATAGTGGTGTATATCATCGTGTTGCATTTACGATTTATCAAACCACTTAACAATCCATTTGTGTTTGCAGTAGCTTCAACTTTAGCTTTTGGTGCTATCCTCATGACCTATTTTGGGGTCAATTTTTATCTTAGCGGTATGCACTCATATGCTACAGGAGACCCAGTGCCTGTGCCTACTTGGGTATATGTGTTGTGCGGTTTGATATTTGTCGTCATAGCTATATCATTGAGAAAAAGAGAGTTAAAAGCGGATTTTTGAGATAGTTTAAGAAAATTTAGGTAAAATGTGTAAAATTAAAAAAAGGATGATTATGAAAAAGATTTTAGGATTTGTAGCAGTGTTGTTTGCTACATATAGTTTCGGTAGTGCAGAGTTGAACTTAAACAGCAACTCTATAGGTGCTTTGGTTGATTGGAGAATACACAAAAAGGGATATACCAACTACTATCTCGGTGTGCGATATGTAAACAATGGCAAAGTCAATGTATCTGGAAGTGGTGGTGGATCGTTTACACTCAAAGATGATGAAAAGATTGAAAACTTTATGTCTGCCAAATCAACTCTAGCATCATTTAACTTCAAGATGATGAACCAATACAGATACAGAAAGCACAACATACAAGGCTTTGGTTTGGGTATGGGTATGAGTGCCGAGTATATCGACTTTGATGAAGGTAGCCAAGACTTCATAGCAGTGCCACTTCGACTGTATGGCAATATGCAGTTTGACTATCGTATATCGTTTGATGTTGATCTGGCTTATGCTCCGGAGATGCTGACACTTCAAGATGGTATAGAGTATCAAGAGTTCAAAGCGAAGTTTAACTTCCGTGTCATAGACAACGGCTATGTATTTGCTGGTGTCAGACATGTGACAGCAAAATACGACTACGAAGATGACGATGGTGATGATCAAAAATATACTGTCAAGCTAGACAGAGGTGTATTTGGTGGATTTAAGATAATATTCTAGTAGTCTGTCTTTAGGTCGCCTTGATAGTCAAGGTAAGGCACTTCTAAAAATATTTTATAGCTTTAGAAGTGTCTTATCAATAAACAGAAAAGGTGGTGATTTTGATGCCTGGCATTAAAGTTAAGTCTGAAGAGTCTTTTGAAGAAGCTTATCGACGATTTAAAAAGCAGTGCGACAGAAGTTTGATAGTAACAGAAACAAGAGCGAGAAGATATTTTGAACCAAAGACGGAAATCCGTAAAAAACAAAAGATCAACGCAAAAAAGAAAATGCTAAAAAAACTCTACATGCTACGAAGATACGAGTCAAAACTCTAGAGGACAAACCCAAAGGGACGAGCAGTTTGCTTGTCCCTTTTTTATTGGAGAAATATGAACAATACAAACTTATACGACAAGCTCAAACAACACAAATTTATAATATCTGGTCCATGTGTCATAGAAAACGAATCTATGGCGATGTATCTAGCGGAAAATATCAAGAATATAGCCATACGACAAAACTTTACATATATATTTAAAGCCAGTTTCGACAAAGCAAACAGGACATCGCTAGATAGCTACAGAGGTCCAGGACTTGACGAGGGTTTAAAAATACTACAAAAAGTCAAAACACAGTTTGACCTGCCTATCACGACAGATATACACGAGCCATCTCAAGCTACTGCTATAGGTGAAGTAGCCGATATCATCCAGATACCTGCATTTCTATGTAGGCAAACCGACCTGCTAGTAGCTAGTGCTAAGACAGACAAGATAATCAACATAAAAAAGGCACAATTTTTAGACGGCAAAGATATGCAATATCCGCTCAACAAAGTAAAAAACAGCGGCAACGACAAGATCATGCTCACCGAACGAGGCAGTATGTTTGGACTAGGTAACTTAGTCGTGGATTTTCGCCAAATAATAGATATGAAAGAGTTCGGCTACCCTGTAGTGATGGATGTAACCCATAGCACACAGCGACCGTCGTCTCTAGGTGGCAAAAGTGGAGGCGATAGAAAATACGCTCCATATATGGCGAAGCTAGCCCATGCAGTAGGAGTGAGTGGTTACTTTTTTGAAGTTCACGAAAACCCAGAGGTCGCACTAAGCGATGGACCAAATATGGTGTATCTAAAAGATTTTGAAAAGATACTAGAGAGCTTGTCGTGACCAAAAAGGAGCTATTTGACAAGCTCAAAATAGTAGTCAAAGAAAAAGCACTCAAATACACCAAACAACGAGAGCTAATACTAAGAACCATACACAGCTCAAAAACCCACATAAATGCGGAGCAAATACACAAGAAGCTAACAATATCAAACAAAAATAACAAAGTAGGCATAGCTACTGTGTATAGAAATCTGCTGTTTTTAGAAGAGACAGGACTAGTGCTATCTATATCGCTAGAGAACAACCTCAAACGATACGAGATAAACCGACACAAACATCACGACCACTTGGTATGTATCCACTGTGGCAAGATAGTCGAGTTTATAAACCAAAACATAGAAAAAGAGCAAGAAACTATAGCAAAAAAGTTTAAGTTTAAGCTGATTAACCACACTATGCATCTGTATGGTGTGTGTGAAGATTGTGGCAAAGATTGATCGATCTTAGGAACCCTAGACCACATATGAGAGAAGTTTGTCTTGTGGAGTGCATTGCTTTTTTGGTTTAGGGCAGAACATGAAAGTCACAGCAAACTATAGATGACAAAAGTAGCCGTGGCGATTGGACGAAGTCCAAACTTTCTGTGAAAAGTAGCCGTGGCGATTGGACGAAGTCCAAACTTTCTGTGAAAAG